>JALUBF010000039.1:3846-21646 GCA_027045015.1 Sulfurovum sp. | reverse complement strand
TATTGGAATGAGATTATAGCTTAAATAAATATATTTAAACTTAAATCAAAATGGATGGGGTAGAGGGATTCGAACCCCCGAATACCAGTACCAAAAACTAGTGCCTTACCGCTTGGCGATACCCCATTAATAACATAAATTGGTTGCGGGAGGAGGATTTGAACCTCCGACCTTCGGGTTATGAGCCCGACGAGCTACCAAGCTGCTCTATCCCGCGACAGGAATTTTATAACTATAAAAGTTATTGGAATAAGATTATAGCTTAAATAAATATATTTAAACTTAAATCAAAATGGATGGGGTAGAGGGATTCGAACCCCCGAATACCAGTACCAAAAACTAGTGCCTTACCGCTTGGCGATACCCCATCAATAACACAAATTGGTTTATGTGGGCAAAATTATAGCACCAAATATTTAGAGTGTCAAGTATTTTGTGTATTTTTTAATAAAAAAATGGATTTTTATCTATAAATATGATTTTTCATCTATAGTACTTGATTTATTTAGGTTAAATTAATATAATAACAAGTATTTAAAAAAAACAATGGAGTACAAATATGAAAAAAACACTAGTAGCGTTAACAGTAACAGCAGTAGCAGCAACAACAACATTTGCAGCAAATACAGCAGCATGTGCAGGATGTCACGGAGCTAACTTTGAAAAGAAAGCTATGGGTCAATCTAAAATAGTTAAAGATATGGCTAAAGCAGATATCGTTACAGCACTTAAAGGTTATAAAGCAGGTGGTACTTTTGGTCACTCACCAATGAAAGCAGTAATGCAAGCTCAAGCTAAAAATCTTTCAGATGCAGATATTGAAGCAATCGCTACACAAATTGCAGGTTCTTCAAAAGCAGCAACTTCAGTTAAAGCTCCAATAGCTCCAGTAGTACCAGCTACACCAGCAAAATAATTGCTTTTATACATCGTGAGATTTTCTCTCGATGTATTTTATATTTAAATCTCCTTTATCTTTTGCCACAACTCTCCTAACATCTCATGCCAAGCTATATTTGTTTTTCTTAATGCATTTACATTTAAGATTTGTGTATAGTTAGGGTTTGATATTTGTGCTAAGTGGTTTGTGGGTGCAGCTATAGGGTTTAGCCCTTCACTTATAAAAAATTTCATAGCACGTGGCATATGAGATGCTGATGTTACAACTATAAATGGTCTATCTCCTATATATCTTTTGGCAGCTTTTGCCTCCTCTTGAGTATCTTTAGGTGTTGGTTCCATATGTATCTTATCTTCTTTTACTCCTAGAGCCAGAGCAAGTTCTTTTTGTATCTTAGCTCCTGAAGTTGTATCGTAAAGTCCACTATATCCAGATACTATTATGGTTGGTCTTTCATTTAGTTGATGATAGAGTCGTATAGCCTCTGTTAGTCTAACTGTAGATATCTCATTGTTCTGAGATGTTATGGGTTGAGTCTTATCTGTATGGTGTCCATTGCCTAAAACATATATGTAAGATATATTTTTAGGTGCATTTTGTAAAGTTGGATATATGTTTTCATAATGGTAAAGAAAAGCATTGGCAAATGGAGAGTAAGATATAGTAAATAGCCATATAAAGCCAAGAGTTAAAAAAAGAGTAGCTTTTTTTGTATGTCTATTTCTTAAAAGTATTATTATCCCTGTAAAGATAAGTAGCATACCAATAGAAAAAGGCATCACAAATAAAGATACAATTTTTTTAATTATAAAAGTTATCTCCATCTAGTCTATTTGTCTAGTCTCGTTAGCATCTAGTTCCATTATGTTCCATGGAAGACCTTGTCTATTTAGCTCCTCCATAAATGGATCTGGGTCAAACTCTTCTACATTAAAGACACCTTTACCTTGCCATTTACCCTCTAACATTAGTTTAGCCCCTATCATAGCAGGGACTCCAGTAGTGTAGCTTACTCCCTGACTCATAACTTCAGCATAACACTCTTGATGGTCGCTTACTTGGTAGATGTAGATAGTTCTCTCTTTCCCATCTTTTAAACCTTTTGCAAATATCCCTATATTGGTTTTTCCTTTTGTTCGTTTACCTAAACTTGCAGGGTCAGGAAGTAGAGTAGATAGAAATTCCATAGGGACTATCTTCATACCTTTATGCTCTATCTCTTTTATGCCCAACATTCCAACATTTTGAAGACACTTCATATGAGTAAGGTAAGAGTCTCCAAAAGTCATAAAAAAACGTATGCGTTTTAGACCTTTTATATGTTTTACAAGTGACTCCATCTCTTCATGGTAGAGTAGATAGCTATCTTTAGCACCAATTTCAGGGTAATCCCAAACTTGTTTTATGGACATAGGTTCAGTCTCTATCCATTTACCTTCTTCCCAGTAACGCCCTTTTGCACTAACTTCACGTAGGTTTATCTCTGGGTTAAAATTGGTTGCAAATGGGTATCCGTGATCACCATCATTACAGTCAAGTATATCTATATTATGTATCTCATCAAAGTAGTGCTTTTGAGCATAGGCACAAAAAATATTGGTTACTCCTGGATCAAAGCCTGAACCAAGTAGTCCCATAATATTTTTATTTTTAAATAACTCATCTCTCTCCCACTGCTCTTTGTACTCAAATTTTGCATTATCTGGGTGTTCATAGTTTGCCGTATCTAGGTAATCTACTCTACATTTGGCACATGCGTCCATTATGGTAAGGTCTTGATATGGCAGAGCTACATTTATGACAATATCTGCTCCAGAATTTTGAATGGTATCTATAAGTTCAGGTATAGAGTCTGCATCTACAGTCATAGTTGTAATTTGTATGCCTATTTTATCTTTTATATTTTTAGCAATAGCATCACATTTATTAACTGTTCTACTTGCAAGTGTAATGTCTCCAAAAGTATCACTATTCATAGCACATTTAAAAGCTACAACATTACCAACACCACCAGCACCAATAATAAGGGTTTTCTTCTTCATAAATACTCCTAAAATAATCTTTATTTTACCCTAAATAGTAATGATTTACAATATAAGTAAATCCAAATAGTATAGGTATAAAAAGAGTTGTACTTATAAATATAAGAGAGGTTACATCTTTAGGTTTGCAATCATATAAAGATGATAGATTTATATTGGCAACGGCTAGTGGTGTTAGCATCTGCATAAGTATAATACCTTTAATAAATATAGATAAATTTGTAAACGATAGTATAAGAGCTGTAGCTACAGGAATGATGATAAATTTTTGACCAATAGTTCCTACAAATAGTTTAGGGTGAAGCTCTTTTATCTTTATGCCTTGTAAAAAAGTTCCAAGTAAAAATAGTTGTAGTACTATACCTGCATAAGCTCCCATTTTAAAAAACTCTTTTATTTGACTACTTAATGGTATATCATATATATTTATAAATATAGCCACAATAGAAGCAGGGATTATCGGTATTTTTACTATATTTAGAAGTGAAGTTTTAATGTTAAAAGAGCCACGAGAGTAGATATATACACCAATTATATAGATAACAAATACATTGGCGATATTTATAAGTGTAGTATATATAGCAGAACTCTCTCCAAAAAGAGCAATACCTAGAGGAATACCTATATTTCCAGTATTTCCTACAAATCCTGCTATGCTAAATATAGCTCTATTTTTAGGATCAGAAAATATAAGTTTTCCTAAGACAATGGTAGGAGCTAAGAGAATAAAAACAATACCAAGATATAGCAATGGAACATATATATCTTGAGTGTGTAATTTTGCTGTAGAAAAGCCCCAAACTGTTACAAAGGGTTGTATAAAATAGACAGACATTATAGTAAGAGTTTTACTATTTATATCCTCTTTAAAGATACTCTTTGCCATATAACCAAGTATTATAAATACATATACAAAAATAATAGAAAATAGTGTGTTTATCATGTGGGAATTATATCTTATAAATAACTATGTATTACTTTAATTTTTCTATTTATAGACTCTTGATAAAGTTTAGTTTATAAAGAGTCAAATTTGTATATTAAAATATTAAAATAAACATTCCACTAAAGATTAACTGCATCATAAAGAGTAGCAAAGATACTTTAAATGCTTTTCCACCAGTTCTTATGACTGTTCCAAAATGTATCATAAGACCAATAGCTGACATAGCAACTAAAGCTATATAGTGACTAGCATGTGATATGAAGTGTTCAAGCTCTTTAGGCAATACTTGAAAAGATGCTAAAGCAGAGAATAGTAGAAACCATAAAATAAATTTTGGAAATGGAACTTTT
The DNA here is from genome assembly GCA_027045015.1 of Sulfurovum sp. GTDB lineage: Bacteria > Campylobacterota > Campylobacteria > Campylobacterales > Sulfurovaceae > Sulfurovum. The sequence continues at coordinate 17,407 of JALUBF010000039.1, read as the reverse complement.
GTCTTTTCTTGCATTGTATTGTTTCTTTTACTCTCTTGTTTTGCAAGATAGATTAAGATAAATACAACAGGGGCTATCATCAGTACGCGACCCATTTTTACAACTGTTGCATATTGTCCAGCTGTATCAGATATATTAAATCCAGCAGCAACTGCTTGTCCTACTGCTTGAAGAGTATTACCAGCCAATATCCCCCCTTGTATATCTGTAAAGCCAAGTTGATGAACTAAAAATGGAACTAAAAATATACCAATAGTCCCCATAAGATTAACAAGAACAATACTGATAGCCATATCATCATTACTTACTTTTACTACTCCAGAAGTAGCTGCAATAGCAGAACTTCCACATACAGCATTACCTATGCCTAGCATAAGTGATAGTTTTTTATTTAATCCAAATAATCTACCTAAAAATATACCTGTAAATATAGTAAATACCATAGCAATAATTATGAGGAACATTGTCTTAAATCCTAAATTTATCAACATAGTAAAATTGAGATTTATACCCATAAGTGCAATAGCAAACATAAGCATATCTTTCTCTGCAAATTTTATACCACTTTTATATGGTGACTCTTTTGAATGAAATATTTTGTAAGATAAATTTCCTACTATCATTCCAAGTATAATAGCAGTTGTTGCTGTGTTGAAGTGTATGAATTTTGATACAATAAGTGCAATTATTGTTACAATAATACTTACAATTACACCTTTTATATATCCTTTAAAATTTGATATTTTATCTATCATTTTAAAACCTTTTTATTATTTGTTGAAATAGTAGCACAATTAATAACATTTGTAAAATAAATTAAATATCTTATATCCATAAATTATATTTATGTAAAAAATTATAAACTTTAAAGTAATTTAGATATTATCTTTTTACATAAAAATATAAGGATTTAAAATGGCAGTACCTGAAGATGTAGGATGTAGTAACGATGTTTGTGTAGATGCACCAAAATGTCAAAGAACAGTAATTTATGAAAATAAAACAGCAAGAGAAGTGAAAAGTTTTGGTGGTACAGAAGATAAAGGTTGTGGAAAATTCATACCTAGAAAAGATAGTAAAGAGGGATAACTCTCAATATCTATAAAACCCTACATAAAGATATGTAAGGTTTTGAACTTATAATCCCAACTCATTCATACAATTTACACAGTAAACAGACTCAGGCATAAGTTTAAGTCTCTGCAATGAAATCTCTTCTTCACACTCTTTACAAACTCCATATTCTGGTGTATCTATCTTTAAATAAGCATATTTAAGTCGATTGAGACGTTTAGTAGACTCTTCGTAACGCTGTATATGTATGCTTTGATCCAATTTGAAGTTTAAATGTGCAACTTTATCTGATGGTCCTTTACCACGTTCTGGATAGAGTGCTTTTCTTATGCTAACTATCTCAATACTCAACTCTTGTATCTGTTCATCTATAATTTTTTTAAAATTTTGTTTCTCTTCTTTAGTCATATTTCTCTCATATTATTTTTATAAAATCATTTTATCATAAATATGAATTGAAAATAGTATATATCTCTATTTCTGATATAATCTTTTAAAAATATTAGGATTTATATATGACAATGTATGGTATAAAAACTTGTTCTACAGTAGGTAAAGCACGTAAATTTATGAGAGAAAATGGTATAGAATTTAATTTTATAGATTATAAAGTAGAGTCTGTAGATGAAGATAAGATAAGAGAGTGGCTAAAACAAGTAGATATAAATATACTATTTAATAATAAGGGTAAAAAATATAGAGATTTAAAGTTAAAAGAGTTAAATCTTGATGATGAATGCAAGATAATGTATATGGCAAAAGAGAATTATCTACTCAAACGTCCTGTTATAGAGTACAATAGTAAAGTATATGTTGGATATAACGAAGATGAGTATAGAGAAATTTTTCTTTAGAAAAAGTATTATTTTCTTGCTTTTTTGATATTGTTTATATGTTGTTTATAGCTATTTGTAAAATCATGTACACCTTTTGAGTTTTTCATAAAGTATAGATAGTCTGTTTTTGCTGGTTTTATAGCAGATTTTATGGCATTTATACTTACTGAGCCTATCGGTGATGGAGGTAATCCTTTATATTTATAGGTATTGAAATGGCTTGTATCATTTTTAATACGCTGATGAGTTACTTTAATATGTGAGTATTTACCATAATTTAAAGTACCGTCCATCTGTAAACGCATACCTTTTTTTAATCTATTTACTATGACTGATGCAACTATTGGCATCTCTTTTTTATTGGCAGCCTCTTTTTGTATAATAGAAGCTATTGTAAGTATCTTAAGCCATTGTTTTTTATCGTAAGTACCATATATTTTTTTTGATATAGATTTATATTTTCTGTTTGATAATCTTGTTAAAAATAGTATAAGGTGTCTCTCTCCTATACCTTTAGGTACATAATATGTATCTGGGTATATTCCTGCTTCTGAAAACTGTGCAAATTTATCATAGTATTGGTTTAATTTGCTCTTATTTAGGTCTAATTGTTTTGCAACTGAAGCTAAAAATAGTATTTTTGTTTCTCCAGGAATAAGAGTTATTTTATGAATGACAGCTTTGGCATTTGTAATCTTGTATAGAAAATCAATACGATTTAACTTAGTTTTTCTTATATCTATCCAACCATTTTGAGGTTTTCCAAGTATCACTAAAATATATGAATCAATAATAGAAAGTGAATATCCTTCTTTATGGAGTTGTGTTATAATACTATGAATTGAACCATGTGGTATAAAAATAGTTTTTTTACTCTTAATAGGAATTGTAGTATAAAAGGTCAAAGATATGATTAGTAGTAGTATTATATTTTCTGCTAAGACTATCCATGTACTTATACGAAATATACTCATCTTTTTTATTATCCTTTTTATTTCACTTTTTGTATGGTTGAGTATAGGTATAAAGATAGATACACTTCAATCATCAGGTTATCGAATAGATGGATTATACATTAAACTAAATAAAAAGATAATACTTCAAGCCAATAAAATAACTATCCCGAAGTCTAAAAAGAGTCCATCTTTTGGAAATATAGATAAAACATTTGGAAATATTAAATATCTTTTAGCATTTTTTAATAAGATAGATTTAAAAGATGTTGTATTCAATAATAATAGATTTGATATCTATTTTTATAATGATATTTTACAAATAAGTAGTAAAGATTATCTTATCCGAGGTAATGTTCATAAAGAGGGTAGAGTACTTATAGGTGATATATCTAAATTATATCTAAAAGAGCAAAATGTAACAATAAAAGGTAAGTTCAAATATGATTTAGATAACGATAGCTTAATGATAAAAGGTAAGTTATATTGTTCTGATTTAGTATCTCGTTTTAGAGTACATAAAGTAAAAAATAAGGTAAAGTTTTTTATTGATAGTAACTATTTTTCAAATATAAAAGAGATTGTAGATAAATTTAATCTAATACCAGCATTAAAAAGTTGGGTAGTTGATAGGGTTAAAGCAAAAAGGTATAAGATTTTATCTTTAACTGGTGGTGGAGATATTGTTAATAGTAGTTTTAAAATAGATAGAAATATATTAAAAGCTAAAGTACTTTTTGATGATGTTACTATTGATTTTAAAGATGGTTTATCTCCTGTAGTTGCTAAAAGTTTTATCTTGAATTATCGTGATAGTAAAGGCTTATTCTTTGATCTAAAATCTCCTAGATATAAAGGTAAAAATCTAAATGGTAGTTCAGTATCTATTGTAAATTTATTAGATAAGAATATTACTTTAAAATTAGATTTGCATATAAATAGTACTATAGATAAAGAGGTAAAAAAGATAGTAAATGCATATGGTGTTAAATTGCCTATTTTGCAAACAAAAGGTAGAACAAATGCTAGAGTAAAGATAGATGTAGGATTAAAAAACAGTAAACTATCTGTTTTAGTAAATGCTACACTTGATAGAGGAAATATAGTAGTACATGGTATACCATTCAAGATAATAAGTGGTAATGTATTTTATTTAAAGGGTCATGTTTATTTAAATAAAGTAGTTTTATTTAAAAAGAATATATATAGTGGAGTAGTTAAAGGAGATATAAACCTACATAAATATAAAGCAGATTTTATGTTAGATACAAAGTATCTTAAATTTAAAACAAAAGATAACTTCTACTTCACTTTAGAAAACAAGAAAATACCAATTTATCTAAATTATAAAAATAATATAGTAGTAGATATACCGAAATTTTCATTAAATATATTGGGTAATAAAAAAAGTACATTATTTATTATAAAAGATTTGAAAAAGATACAGCCATATATATCTGATATATTCCCTATCGATAATGGTGGTAGAATTAAATTAAAAACATTAGATTTTAACTCATATACTTTTAGTGGGGTATTAGATAGTAAGAAATGTTTTTTTTATCAAAATAGTGAAAAAAGTTGTTTATCTAAGATTTCATATAATGGGATAGTTACTAAAAAAGGTATTAATATTTATGCTTTTGATAAAAGATTACATTATAATAGTTCAAAATCTACTCTTGATTTGCAGAATTTAAATATAGATTTGAAGAAATTTTTAAATGAAAATAGTAAACATATGAAAAGTAAGAATAGTATAAAATTGATAATTGTGGGAAGTAAAAGTTATTTAAAATATGACAAATATCTCTTAAAAACAGATATATATAGTGTAAGAATAAAAAATAATGGTGATATTATAGCCGATGGTAGAGCCAATGGAGATATACTTAAATTTACAAAAATAAATAATATTTTAACTATCCAAGCAGATAGAATAAAAGATAGTATATTACATCATCTAATAAACTTTGATGGTCTTAAAGGAGGTCGTTATTCACTGATAAATATAGGAGTTCCTGACAAAGTTATGAGAGGTGAGATTACTGTTGAAGGTGGTGTACTAAAAAATTTTAAAACATACAATAATATTCTTGCTTTTATAAATACTATCCCCGAGCTAGTAGTTCTACATAAACCAGGATATTCAAGTAAAGGTTTTAACATTAAATCAGCTTTTATAGATTATCATATTATAAAAAGAGATAAGATTATTTTTGATAGTATAAATATTGAGGGAGAGTCTGCAACTATTGTTGGTAAAGGTTATATTGATATAAATACTAAGAAAATAAATATTAATCTTAAGATTAAAGTTGCACGTAAATTTAGTAAAATATTGGGTAGTATTCCTCTTTTAGGTTATATTTTAGTAGGTAAAGATAAAAGTATAACTGTAGGACTGAAAATTAGAGGAACTACTAATAATCCTAAAGTATCAAGTATGGCAACTAAAGATATATTGAGTTATCCATTTAAAGTTATTAAAAGAACACTAAAATCACCCATAGAATTGTTTAGTAACTAAACTTACTCATTTCTAAGTACGTTTAGTGGATCAGTTTGTGAAGCTTTTTTTGCAGGATATATAGCTGATAGTAAAATGATAATAGTTGTCCCTATGATAATAAAAGTAAAATCACTTAGCGTAAGATCAACTGGTAGTCTGCTTGTACCATAGACATCTTCTGGTAATGAGATAATATCAAATGTTTTAAGTATCCATATCCCAACTCCTCCAAGAGTAGTTCCAGCTATAACTCCTGCTGAACCAATAATAATACCAAGTCTAAAAAATATTATCCCTATCTCTTTCTTTGTAGCTCCGAGTGTACGCATAAGAGCAATCTCTTTTCTTCTGCTCATAACAGTCATAAGTAGTGATGATATAATGTTTAGAGATGCTACAAGTATTATAAGTAAAAGTACTAAAAATAGGGCTCTTTTCTCCATCTGCATAGCTGAAAAGAAGTTACCATTTTGTTGCCACCAACCTTCTATGACTACATTTTTTGGTAAAAATGCTTTTATAGATTTTATATCATCTAAAGGATTTTTACTATATATATGAACTCCATCATAGATACCATTTTTACGTTTTAGTAGTTTCTCAAATGATTCTAATGTTGTGTACATTATAGCTTTATCATAAGCTTTAAGACCAGATTTAAATATGCCATCTACTACAAAACGTTTTTGTAGTGGCATAGTTCCAAAGCCAACAGCTTGTTGCTCTGAAAAGTATATGGTTACTTTATTGCCTACCATAGCATTCATCTCATAAGCTAGTCCTTCACCTACTACTACTCTAAATTTATTTTTTGATGTACCATTTGCATTTTTAAAAATAGAATTTATAGCAGACTCTTTTTGAGCATCTACCCCATAAAGTATTGAACCCTGAACACTACCTTCATTTTTTGTAATAACCTGTGTTGTGTAGTATGGTGAAAATTTTAGAGATGGAAATTTTTTTGATAGTTTATCTATAAGTGAATCATTTACAGCATTCTCTTGTATGGGTAATATAGTTAGTGGATAGTTCATAACAAAAAGTTTTTTAGAAAACTCTTCTTGTGTACCATTCATTATACCCATGGCTATCATAAGTACCATTACACCTGTAGCTATGCCTAAAAATGCCAATATAGCAGAGATAAATATGAAAGGATTTTCTTTATCATACTTTAAATAGTATTTTATAATATGCCTAATAAATTTTTTATTAGGCATTAAAAGGGGTTGGTTCATTATGCCAATATACCTTTTTTAGGTCCACTTTGCCCACAACAATTTTTATATTTTTTACCAGAACCACAAGGACATGGCTCATTTCTTTTTGGTTTTTTTTCTGCTCTTTGAGGTTGTAATTTTTCTGAATCTTGGGCTATAGTTCCCTCTTCAAGAGATTGATTTAGTGTAATATCAGCAATATCTGATTCTAATTCCTCTTTAATATGTTCAATTACCTCTTCCTCTTCATCTGGTGATGTAAAGTCAAACTGTACTAGTTGAAGCGTTTTTATAGCTTCAAGTTTAATGCGTTTTACCAAATCGGTAAATAGTTTATATGAATCTTGTTTATACTCTGTAAGTGGGTCTTTTTGGTTATATCCTCTAAGTCCAATACCTGTTTTTAGTACGTCCATCTCATATAGGTGATCTCTCCATTGTGGATCAAGAACTTGAAGATATAAGATACGTTCTATCTCTTTACGTTGTTCTGGGTCTAGTGGAGACATCTTCTCTTCATATAGATTTTCTAACATCTGACGTATCATAGTAGTTATCTCTTCTACATCTTTTCCTTTAAAATCATCTATATCAACTCTTATATTTAACTCTTCTTCTATGAGTGATATAAGTTTTTCAATGTTTAAATCTTCACTAGGCATACCTGTAAATATATCGGCTTCTGACATAAGATGTGCTATATACTCTTCACGGTTCTCTTTAATCTTAGCATCTATATCAAACTCAGGGTCAAGAAGTTGGTTTCTAAATGTATATATAGCTTTACGTTGATGGTTGGCTACATCATCATACTCCAAGATATTTTTACGAGATTCATAGTGTTGACTTTCTACTTTTTTCTGTGCCTTTTCTACGGAACGTGTTACTATCTTAGAATCAATATATTCACCATCTTCAACACCAAGACGGCTCATAATATTTCTAATCTTATCTCCACCAAATATACGTAGTAAGTTGTCATCTAAACTTAAGAAGAATTGAGACTCACCTAAGTCACCTTGACGACCAGAACGTCCACGAAGTTGGTTGTCTATACGGCGTGATTCGTGTCTTTCTGTACCTAAAATAGCAAGTCCACCAAGCTCTTTTACTTCATCATTTATCTTTATATCAACACCACGTCCTGCCATATTTGTAGCAACAGTAACTGCACCTTTTTGTCCAGCATTCATAATAATCTCAGCCTCTTGAGCATGATTTTTGGCATTTAACATATTGTGAGGAATTTTCTCTTTTTTAAGTCTTTCATCTATCATTTCAGATTTTTCTATAGATGCAGTACCTATAAGTACTGGTTGACCTTTGGCATGAAATTCTCTAATACGTTTAACAATAGCATTAAGTTTTTCACGTTCAGTATTGTATATGAGGTCATTCTTATCATCTCTAGCTATAGGAACATTAGTAGGTATAGAGATAACTTCAAGGTTATATATCTGTGCAAATTCAGTTGCTTCAGTCTGTGCTGTACCTGTCATACCTGCCAATTTTTCATATAGTCTAAAGTAGTTTTGGTATGTTATCTCTGCAAGAGTTTGTGACTCCTCTTGTATCTCAACTCCCTCTTTACACTCTAGTGCTTGATGTAGCCCTTCTGAGTATCTACGACCTTCACTTAGACGACCTGTAAATTCATCAACAATAATAACTTCATTGTTTTGTACTACATAATCTACATCTTTTTCAAATATATAGTGAGCTTTTAGTGCTTGGTCAAGATGGTGAGATAGGGTTGCATTCTCTAGTGAATATAGATTATCTACCTCAAATAGATCTTGTGCTTTTTGAAGACCTTGTTCTGTCATGACTATGGTTTTATTTTTCTCATCAACAATGAAATCACCAGTAGTTTTTTCATCTTCACCAGCTCTTACTTCTATCTTCTCTCCACGCTCCATCTTTCTTGCTATCTCATCAGCTTTTGCATAGTGGTTATGGTCACGTTGAGTTGGACCAGAGATTATAAGTGGAGTTCTAGCTTCATCAATGAGAATGGAGTCAACTTCATCAACTATGGCGTAGTGATGAGTACGTTGTACTTTCTCTTCAGCACGTACTTTCATATTGTCACGAAGGTAGTCAAATCCATACTCATTATTTGTACCATATGTAATATCTGCATCATATTGTGCTTTTCTTTGCATATCATCATTAATATCTGCAACAATAGCTCCAACGCTATATCCTAAAAATTCATATATAGGACTCATCTCTTTAGCATCTCTACTAGCCAAGTAGTCGTTTACTGTTACTACATGTACACCTTTACCTTCCATTGCGTTGAGTACAACAGCAAGTGTAGCTACAAGAGTTTTACCTTCACCAGTTTTCATCTCTGCTATATTACCATCATGAAGTACCATACCACCAACCATTTGAACATCATAATGACGCATATTCATAGTACGTTTACTTACTTCTCTAGTGATTGCAAAAGAGTCATATAAGACATTATCTAAACTCTTGTCTTTACTTTGTACAGCTTTACGTAACTCATCAAATGAAGCTTTAAGTAGTTCATCACTCATTCCTGCATACTTGCTTTCAAGTACATTAATGTTTTCTACTTTTTGAAGATATTTTTTTACAATTTTGTCATTTTGTGTACCAAAAATTTTGAGAATACTTTTTATCATCTATATTTACCTAATATTATAATGGGGATAATTCTATCTAAATAGTGATTAATAATTCGTTAGTAATCTAGTACCAATAGAGCATCTCGATATATTGGTTCATCTATAAAACCATATCTATCGTCCATAAAGCCATTTATATTTTGGGCTTGTTTGCTTTCAAATAGATTTTTAATATCTTTGGCACGTTCTATAGAGAGTTTATCTATTCCAAAGATTTCATTGGCAATAGATACTTGTTTAGGACCCATACATGCTTTTGATTCAAACCCCATAAGTTTCTCTTTTTCGCACCATTTTTTAAATGTTTTAGTATCGTTATACTCTTGAAACATAAATGATATGGGGTGAATACCAGCTATTTTTGCATCTACTAAAAATTTGGATAGTATATAATCTATGGTAGGGTTATTTGGTGTAACTATAGATTGAGGCAGACCAAGAGAGTTAAGTAGATCAAGTATGCCTAAATTTGCTGTAGTTAAACGAGGGTCAATGCGTAAATTAGTTAGATTTTCAAAAGCCTCTTTTGTCTCAAGAGATATATGAAGCTCTTTATCTTCAGACAATATACTCAAGGCTTGGGCAATTTCAGTTTGATTTTTTACTTTTGCTAAACGAATGGCATCAAAACTAAAGTTGTTTAAAAAAGCTATCTCTTTATCTCCACCTTTATTAAGAGGATTTGTACGCACAACAATAAAGCTCTTGGAGTTTTCCATATGCGATAAAAACATAGCTATGTTGTTTAGTGCCTCTTCTTTTCTTGAAGGAGCTATAGCATCTTCAAGATTAAGAGTAATCATATCGGCACTACTATCATCTATACTATTTAGATGTTTTAAATTGAGAGGATTAAGCATCATATTTGAGCGTCTTTTTTTATAAGGATAAGTAGATTTTCTCTTATCTCCTATGGTTGTTGGTATTTTTTCTAAATTTTTAAATATCATTATCTGCCTTAATAAGATTTATATATGATAATATCATAATGATTTATAAACTATAGCAATAATTTTATCCACGAATAAATCCTAAAAGCAAATTATTGAAAATAAAAATAACTATAGAAAAAAGAGTCATAGTGACTACAAAATATATAGATTTTTTAGATTTTAAAATATCGATAAGTCTTCTAAATCCAACCTCTTTTACTGTTAGTATAAAAAGTATCCACCCCCCAATGCTCCCAGCCAGAGCTAAACCAGATGCACCCATATAGTTCATAAGTATAAGAGATGAGGTAGCTGAAGCGATAAGAGAATATAAAGCTATCTTAGCTGCCTTTTTATGACGGTGTGAGGCATATAGAAAAAGTGAAAATAATTTTGCTAGTCCAAATGGTAATAGTCCTACCATATACATACGAAGTACAGTTACTGTCTCTATAGTTTGGATTTGTGTAAATTTACCTCTTTCAAAGAGTAACCATACTACAGGTTCAGCCAATAAGATACCACCTATTGTAGCCATACCCAATAAAAAGCTTAAAAGCCAAAAGGCTCTATTTAGATTTTTGTATGCTTCCTCTTCCTTATTGTTCTTAAGTGCTTTAGAGACAGATGGAAATAAAACGGTAGCAGTAGCTATAGCTATGATAGCAAGAGGTAATTGAAATATACGATTGGCATAAAAAAGATAAGATACAGACCCAGTTAGTAAAAATGTAGCTAGTATAGTGTCTATAAATGCTGATATTTGTGGTGTTGAATTACCAACAATACCAGGGATAAAGAGAGATTGAAAACTCTTTTTTTCATCTTCTACATCTTTTGTTTTTCTATATTTCCAACCACCTATGAGAAGCTTATGAAGATTAAACTTTTTAATTGCTACAATATGAGCTATTATCTGTAAAAAACCTCCTATGAGTACAGCAAAACTTAAAGCATATGCAACTGTTTTAGGATCAGATTTTATATATATCCAAAGTGCAGTAATCATAGATATATTTAGTAGAGCAGTTGACATAGCAGTAGTAGCAAAATGCTCTTTATACTGAAGAAGTGTAGCTAAAAAGGTGACTATAAAGATAAGATCAAGATACCAAAAATTTATAGCTGTAAGTGGTGATGTTTGAGATATGATTTTACTATCCCACCCCCAAGCAAGAAGTTTTGTAATAGGTTCAGGAAATATACTAATAAATAATGAAAAGCTTATGAGAAATAATAAAAAACGTAAAAATATAGCTGTAGCAAAGACACCCTTATGATGACTTGCAATAAAAGATGGCATAAATGCCTGAGTAAAAGCACCTTCTGCAAAAATACGTCTAAAAAGATTTGGTAGTTTAAAAGCTACAAAGAACATATCTGACCAAACTGAAGCTCCAAGTGCCGAAGCCATAAGTATATCACGCCACAATCCTGTAACTCGTGAAAATAGTATGCTAAAACTGTTAGTAAAGATAGATTTTAATCTCATAATTCTCTTTTAAAATGGTATGGTGTATTTTATCGTAATGTTGGTTTAAATTGTAAATATGGGTTAAAGCGTGATATACTTTTAAAAATTAATAGGAGTAAGTATATGATAGTAGGTATAGAGGGCAGTGTAGAGCGTAAAGAACTAACATTTGTGCATATAAATGTAAATGGACTTATATATGAAGTTCATATATCTATCAATACTTCAAATAGTATATGTGAAAGTAGAGTAAAACTTTTTACTACTCAGATAATACGTGAAGATAGCAATCTTCTTTTTGGATTTATGGAGTTAAATGAAAAAAAGATGTTTGATACAGTGTTAAAGATAAATGGAGTTGGACCTAAAGTTGGATTGGCTATCTGTTCCACTTTTACTCCAAGTACATTCTCAAAAGTAGTAGCATCAAAAGATGTTGGTATGCTTAAACGAGTTCCTGGTATTGGTCCAAAGGCAGCTAGTAGAATACTTGTAGAACTTGCAGACTTTATCGTTGATGGCAATGATGATAGTCAAAATGCTGGAGCATTAGGTGAAGCTGTAATGGCACTAGAGAGTTTAGGTTTCAAAAAAGATGTTATTGAAAAAGCATTACGTGGAGCTACTGGAGATACAGCTACATTGGTAAAAGAGGGACTTAAAAAATTACAAAGATTGTAACTTTAACAGGAAAAAGTTATAATGAATTAAAAAAAATTTATAACTAGATGATACTTTATTAATCAAAGATAGTAATATAGGGGAGATAAAATGATAAAAAATAATCCTAAAAGTATTTGGATAATAGGTGATGTTCATGGTGAATATGATAAATTATTATCATTAATAGATAAATTGCCAAAAGAAGCTCATATTTGCTTTGTAGGGGATTTGGTCGATAGAGGAGATAAGTCTGCTTATGTTTTAGAACTTTTAGCTAATAGTGATTATGATTGTGTGATTGGTAATCATGAGATATTTATGCTAGAAGATAATCCTAGATGGAACTCCAATTATGGTAAAAAAACTATTAAATCCTATGATAGTCTTGGGTTAGATAAAAAGCAAGAACATTTAGAATACTTACAAGAACTTTCATATTTTAAATATTATGAGTTTGAGGGACATAAGCCTTTAGTTGTTTCGCACTCTTATATTCATGATATTTGGCAAGATAAAGAGTTTGAATATGATGAGAACGATTTGTATGAAATGACTTGGAAACATATTAAAAAACAAGAACAGTTTAATGAGCAAAAAGAGATACATAATGGTATATATAATATCTTTGGACATACTGTCGTTGATGAAATTGTAGTAGCTCCAAACTATGCAATGATTGATACTGGTGCTTGTTTTAAAGATGGTAAGCTAAGTGCTATTTGCTATCCAACTTTAGAAGTTATACAGGTCTAAATATTTTAACAAATAAATAAAAAAAGGAAATATAAATGATTACTCCAACTAAATAATTAGCTGGAGCTACTAGAGATACAGCTACCTTGGTAAAAGAGGGACTTAAAAAATTACAAAGATTGTGAGTTTAAGTAGCAAAATTACCTATTGGTAGCCAATATTAATGCCGTTGATTACCAGCAAAGAAGTTCCCTGCAAGACCAAGTGGCACTACGGTTCTATAGAATAGATAACGTCCACTTAGTTCTGATACAAATGCTCCAAGTGTTGCTATGATGAGTGTTGCTATGGCTAAACCAACCAATCCACTTGCTGTAAATAGTATGGCTAGTAGAGGAAATCCTAATGCAAATATAGCCAAAGAGTAGACTCTAAACTTTTTTACATTACCAAAATGCTCTTGAAGCAATATACGACTTCTGTTGTATTGGTAGTATAGTGGGTCTTCTTTATCTAAATGTCTATAGAACATCACCTCTTC
>JALUBF010000039.1:0-3746 GCA_027045015.1 Sulfurovum sp. | reverse complement strand
TAGCCAAAGAGTAGACTCTAAACTTTTTTACATTACCAAAATGCTCTTGAAGCAATATACGACTTCTGTTGTATTGGTAGTATAGTGGGTCTTCTTTATCTAAATGTCTATAGAACATCACCTCTTCCAATATGACTAATGCTTGTATCATACCAGCAAGAAGTGTAATGGCTAGTAGTACCATAACACCTTTAGAACCATCAGCTATAAGTAGAGCAGTAGCTATAAGTAAGAAACCAATATATCCTGAACCAAAGAATTTTTTGGTAGTTGCTTTTCTATTCCAACTTGGACGTGCTTTTATACGATATATCATAGATTGTGCATAGATACCATAAACTCCTATAGCTAGTGTGATAGCTTCAATAAAGAGTAGTCCAAATCCACTAATCTTAAATAGATACATAATAGCCACAATAGAAGCTAAACCTGTAAATACTCCAAGGGCTATGGCTTCACGGCTTAGCCAAGATGTTTTATAGTTTTTCATAGCCATCATAGCCATAGCAGGTCTTCCTAAGTGTAAAGCTGAAAGTGGTAATCCTATAGCAGATGGTATAAATGCTAAAAGTGCCATAGTTAATGTTGGTTTAGGTAGATTAAATCCTAAGCTAAATAGTAGTTGCCCTAAAAATAGAGCTAAAAATGCACCTAAACTTACTTGTGTAAGTACTGTCATAAAGACTAAAGGAAGTTCGGAATGAGCAGGTTTTAGAAGATGTTCATCTGCTATACGAAGCTCTTCACCCTCTTTAATTTCTGGTAGAGTATATCTTGTAGTTGGTTTAGTTATATCAATATTTGCTAGGTGAGGTGCTACTCCCTCTTTAGCCATATCTTCTTCAAGCCATTTATTTACATTAAATACCTCTATCTCTATGGCATTTGCTGGACAAGCCTGTACACAAGCAGGTGTTTGTCCTACCTCTAGTTTATCTACACACATATGACATTTGGTGACTATCCCTCTATCTGGATTAAATACTGGTACTTCATATGGACAGTTCCATGTACAGTATTGACACCCGATACAGCTAGGGTCATCGTGCCATACTATCCCATTGTCAAGTTTTATATAGCTCTCGGTTGGACACCCTTTTAGACATTCAGGTTCTAAACAGTGGTTACAGCTCATTGAGTTAAACAGTTGCAATGTATCTGGAAACTCTCCCATCTCCATCTCGCCAACACGTCTCCATTTTATATCGTCTGGATTTGCATTTTGTTCATTACATGCTACTTCACAACAGTGACACCCAACACATACTGTAGCATCAAAGTGAAAACGGTACTGCTCCCCATCTTTAAGCTCTGGTAGGTCTATGGTGTAGTTACCACACTGCATACCAGTGTTGGTTTTATGATTAAGAAAATCTGCTAGTGGTGTATCTTTTGTTAATGGTTCTACTGCCATATTATACCTCTTTCAATGCTACTAAAAGTTCAGAAAAGACGGAAGCTCTTTCACTCTTCTTCTCATGAGTCATATTATATACTATTTCAGATAGTTTCAAGGGTACTTTTGGATTCATCTTATATACACTATCTCTTTTGATGCTCTTTGGACGAAGTAGGGTAGGCATAAGACCATCTACTGACTCAAAACGCTTTTGACCAGTAAGGAGTTTAAAGAGTTTAAGTCCAAAAGTAAATAGCTCATACTCCTCTCTTTTTGAACTTTTTGGTTCTTCATCTAGTTCAAGCATAATATCTAGTCCAAGTTTCTCATTTAAGATATAGTTAATCTTTGTAAAAAATGATAAAGCTTGAAAAGTATAGTTACGTGATAAAAATCTATCATCAAAAGCTTCATAACTCTCTGCTCTTAGTTTATAATTGGCATAGGTTTTTAGTAGATATTTTACATGATACTTAGCCTCTGTTATAGGTATAGCTTTATGCAATATATGAGCTTCTTTCGCCTCTTTGGTCATCTTCCCACCTATAAATATATGAACACCATCTACACGAGTACCATCACTTAGTTTTGCTTTACACCCCTCAAATCCAATATCTGCTATGCCGTGTACTCCACACCCTTTTGGACAAGCTGACCAGTTCATACGAACATTTGCATTTTCTATGGCTATTTCAGAATTTAAATAATGAGCCATCTCTATGGCATCTGGTTTATTTGGAATAACCCCAAAGCTACATGTATGTGTACCTGCACAAGCTATCATATCTCTAAAGTATAGATTATTAAACTTAGCATATCTCTTTACCACTTCACTATCTTCAAGTTTTGGTAGATTATCTTTAGATACATTAACTATATATAGATTTTGGTCATATGTAAGTCTAATGTTTCCATCACCATACTCTTTAGCCACATTTGCAGATGCTACCATATCTGTACCACTAAATATACCTGATGGTACTATGATTTTGTAGTTAAAAAGTCCATTTCTTCCTAAAACTTTATCTGATCCCAAAGCTATATTTTGTGACTGTACCATAGTTACTCCAGCGGTTGCAAACTCTATACCAGCCTCTTTTTTAATAGCATCAATAAAGTTATTTATCCCTACATCTTGCAGTAGGAAATGGAGTCTATTTTTATTTCGATTGTCTCTATATCCATATTTTTTAAATAGTTTTAAAAGAGTTTCATAAAAAAGAGGTACTTCATCGGCTTTTACAAATGTATCGGCATCTTTAGCCTGTATGCCAACTCTAGCACCAAGATAGACATTAAATCCAAATATACCATCTTTTTGAGCAAGTACAAAACAGCAGTCATGACCAAAGATATTACAAGAGTTAGATAGTGAACCCAATATACCTGTATTAAATTTACGAGGCAGGGTAGATATCCACTCAGGATTATGTATCATCTTTTGTTCAAGTATATCGATAATAGGTTTTGTCTCTATCACGCTATCGTAAGCAAGACCATCTAATGGGTCAGATACAGTATTTCTTGTATTGTCCACAGCTGTTTGAAAAGTAGTAAGTCCAGCGTCCTCTAACTCTTTGAGTACATTAGCGATATTTTCTATCTTTATATATCGTAGAACTATCTGCATACGCGTAGAGATGTCTATGTAGTCATTGGCATACTTTTTAGATACTTCACCTATGCGTAGTGCTTGTTGGTTTGTAAGTTGTCCTGCTGGTACACGTACGCGAAGCATAAAGTCTTCACCTTTATCAAAAAGTCCAAAACATTTTAAAAAGTATGTAGAGTCCTCTTTTGAGAGATTGTCATACCCACCCAAAGCTATCTCTTCAAGTTTTGCATATACGTCCATAGGATCTTTTAATGCTTTAGTTGTCTCTATCTTATTTACTTTTTTACTTCGTGCCTCTAAGGCTTTTTCCAATATATTCATATTAATGTTCCTAACAGTATTCCACATATAAGTAGAAGATATAATAGATGTGATTATAATATATTTTCTCTTATTTGTTTATACTTTATATGATTAAAAAATAGACAATTAAATTGATTAAAAATTAATCATTTGAATATTTTAAATATATTAGATAAATTTTTTAAGTATTATAAGAGTATAATTTCTCTTATACATAAGGATTAGTTTAAAGATCCTTTCTTATCCGATGGTGATACCCAGCGAATCTGTTTAAATTTATTATATTTTGGAGTGAAACAATTATGTTTCAATTTGATACACTCTCTTTAGTTTTTGTTGCTCTTATTTTTTTAGGAGCAATTCCAAATCTCTTTTATTCTGGTGGATATTTACCACATATTGAGAGAAAAACTCACTATTTACTACACT
>JALUBF010000038.1 GCA_027045015.1 Sulfurovum sp. | reverse complement strand
TGCATACTCGAAAGTGGTGTTAGCATACAAGGAAATGCAAAACTTATAGATGCACATATAAAAACAAACTCTGTAGTAGAAGAGTCATACATCAAAAACTCAGATGTAGGACCTATGGGAAGAGTACGTCCAAACTCAACACTCATAGATACACACATAGGTAACTTTGTAGAGGTTAAAAAATCAACACTTACTGGTGTAAAAGCTGGTCACTTGGCATACCTCGGAGATGCAACTATTGAAGAGGGTTCAAACATCGGAGCAGGTGTAATTACATGTAATTATGATGGAAAAAACAAATTTCAAACAAAGATAGGTAAAAATGTATTTGTAGGGAGTGATACACAACTTGTAGCACCTCTAAATATAGCTGATGATGTTATGATAGCAGCAGGTACAACTGTCACAAAAGATGCAACCTCTGGTGAATTGGTACTCTCTCGTACACCACAAAAAAGCATTAAAAATTTCTTTTATAAATTTTTCAATAAGGCATAGATAATGCAAATAGACTTAAATGGTAAAAATATACTTCTAGGAGTTACTGGAAGTATCTCAGCCTATAAAGCTTGTGACTTAGCACGTCTTTTTGTCAAAGCTGGAGCTAAAGTATATGTAGTAATGACTCCTTCTGCTGAACGTTTTATATCGGCTCTTACTTTTGAAGCACTTACAAGAAATGCTGTACTTACAGAGACAACAGAGTCTTGGTCTAGTGAGTTAAATCATATAGACATAGGTAAAAAGTGTGATGTTTTTGTCATAGCCCCAGCAACTGCCAATACACTCAATAAACTTAGTAAAGGGATAGCAGACAATATCTTAACCCAAACAGCACTTGCTTTTAAAGGTGATATGGTTGTAGCACCTGCTGCTAACACACAGATGTTAGCCAATCACTACACAACAGGAAGTTTAAAGATGCTTGAGGTAAATGACTATATTGTAGTAAAACCTCAAGAGAAACTTCTTGCTTGTGGTGATGTAGGAAATGGTGCATTGGCAGAACCTAGTGAGATATTTTTTGAAGTATCAAAATCACTTTTAAAAGAGCCATTTTGGGAAGATAGACGCATAGTTGTTACTGGTGGAGGAACAAGAGAGAAGATAGATGAAGTTAGATATATATCTAACTTCTCCTCAGGAAAGATGGCAAAGGCTATATGTTTGTCTCTCTATCTTAAAGGTGCTGATGTATGTTACATTACTACTATGGGAAATGATGGTTTACCTCAAAGTATATATACTATTGATGTAGAAGATGCTCAAGAGATATTTGACTATACAAAAGATGCCATACGTGTAGCAAAAAAAGGTAAGATGTCTAAAGCTTCTATGAATGCAACAGATAGACATCTTATACAAAAAGAGCCTTATTTGTTTATGGTGTCGGCTGTAGCTGACTTTACACCAAAGTTTCCACAAAAAGGAAAACTTAAAAAGTCTATGATTGGAGAGAACTGGAGTGTTGAACTAAAACAGACAACTGATGTACTCTCAAATATAGATAAAAGAGATATCAAGACTATAGCATTTAAAGCTGAGATGGATACTCAAGAGGGACTAAATAGTGCCATATCACTTCTAAAGCAAAAAGATGTAGATGCTGTTTGCTACAATCTTCTTAAAGATGCTAAGAGTTTTGGAGGTAATGAAAATGAGATTACATTTATCACTCAAGATGGACAACTACCTTTAGGAAGAAGTGATAAACTAACTCTATCAGATAAAATAGTAAATGAAGCTAAAAAACTTAGTGACAATGAAAACAGACATAACAACAGGAGCTAAGTATGCAAACATCCACACTTAAACATCTTGCAATCATAATGGACGGTAATGGAAGATGGGCAAAAGAGCGTGGGTTAAGCCGTACAAAAGGGCATGAAGCAGGAGCAGAGACAATTCGTGGGATAACTACCTATTGTGCATCGCACCATAACATAGAAACTCTAACCCTATATGCATTTAGCACAGAAAATTGGAAACGTCCAAAACTTGAAGTAGAATTTCTTATGAAACTACTTGATAGATACTTAAAGAGTGAATTAGAAACATACATAAAACACAATATTAGATTTCAAGCTATTGGTGATATAAGTGTATTTTCAAAATCTCTACAAAAACGTATAATAGATACGGAAGATATAACGAAAGACCATAAAAACCTTACTCAAATCCTTGCATTAAACTATGGTGGAAGAGCAGAGATAACTTATGCTGTAAATAGACTAATAAAAGATGGAAAAAATGAAATAAGTGAAGATGATATATCACGTGCATTACAGACTCCTTATGAAGATATAGATATACTTATACGGACAAGTGGTGAAGAGAGAATATCAAACTTTTTACTTTGGCAACTATCGTACTCGGAATTTTACTTCACACCTACCCTTTGGCCAGATTTTAACTCCAAAGAGTTAGATGAGATTTTAAATAATTTTAAACAACGTAACAGACGCTTTGGAGGTCTATAATGAATGAAAATACAATGATTGGAGTGGTAGTGTTTATCTTTGGTATGCTTATTGGCTCTTTTTTAAATGTGGTTATCTACCGTGTTCCAAAAGGAGAGAGCATAGCCTTTCCTGCTTCTCATTGTCAAAGTTGCAATACACCTTTGAAATGGTATCACAATATACCTATTTTCTCTTGGTTATTTTTAGGTGGTAAATGTGGATTTTGTAAAGAGTCTATATCTGCACAATACCCTATTATAGAGCTATTAACTGCTATTATTTTTACCCTTTTATATATTAAATTGGGATTTGTTTGGTATCTACCATTTATTGCTATCTCTTTTACTGCACTTTTAGCTCTTGTTATGATAGATTTTAAATATATGGCTGTACCAGATAGTATAAACTTTATCGCCCTACTCTTTGCACTTATTCAACCTAACTTTTTAGATGCTATTATGTATGGAGCTATATCTGCTGGGGGGCTATACCTTATAGGTCGTTTATCTTCATGGATTTCTAGACGTGATGCTATGGGTGAAGCAGATGTAATAGTAGCTGGAACAATGGGGGCATTACTTGGTTTTCCAAACTTCTTTATGGCTCTATTTCTATCTGCTATTTTAGCTATGATTCCTGCTATGTTATATAGAGAAAGAGGTGTTCCATTTGTACCATTTTTAGCTATGGCTACCTTTATTGTATATCTATATGATACACAAACTTTAACACTATTAGATAAGATAATCTATGGTTAATTTAAAAGGATATATATCATCAAACTTTACAAAGTCATTTTTGATGATATTTTTACCCTTTTTTACTATTATTTCTCTTATTTATCTTGTAAAAATTGCTACATTAACATCACAAATACAGATAACATTTTTTGAGATATTAAAACTATATAGCTACTCTGTATCAGATATTATATTTTATACTATACCTTTATCTTTTATAGTTGCATTATCCAATACACTTATACGTCTTTCTCAAGATAATGAACTTATAGCTCTATATGCCCTTGGAGTTAAATCAAGTACAATATTGCGTAATTTTATACTTTTGGGAGTACTATTTTCTATTTTACTATTGGCTATATCTTTTTTAGCTATGCCTCTTAGTAAACAGTACTACAAATCTTTCAAAAATGAAAAAAAAGCTGAAGTAAAACTAAATATCTTAGCTGGAGAACTTGGACAAAAATTTGGAGACTACTATATTTATGTTGCAAAAAAAGATAAAAATACTCTAAGAAACATTGTCATATACAATAGAACAGATAAAAAAAATGAACAATTTTTTTCAGCTAAAAGTGGTAAAATAAAGCATAAACAAGGAGTAATATCTCTATATTTAGAAGATGGTTATGGATATACCTACTCAAATAAAAAACTACAACAAGCAAGATATAAAAGTATGGAAATTTTTAATACTTCTAAAAAAGAAACTTTTAAATTTGAAGATATTATTATCTATTGGAGTAAATTTAAAACATCTATACATATACTACATAGATTACTATTTTTTGTTTTTATTAGTCTTATCCCTATCTTATCTATTTATATACTAGCATCATTTAGTATGATAAATCCAAGATACCAATCAAATCACTCATTTATTGTTATATTTTTCACAACTCTATCTTTATATCTAATAGCTTCATCTTTAGAAAAATGGGGTAATTTTTATATATTAATAGCATCTATAATAACTACTATGTTTTTTGGTTATTGGCTATTTAAAAAACGTGTTGTAAGGTACTTCTAGTGAAAGTAAAAGCTATAGTTGCTTATGATGGTAGCCATTATTTTGGTTTTCAAAAACAGACATCTACAAAACAGACAATTACATACGATATAGAAAAAGCTTTACAATCTCTAAATATAGACTCTTCCATCATAGGTAGTGGACGAACAGATGCTGGAGTACATGCAACAGGACAAGTCATTCACTTTGATTTACCAGAGTATTGGCAAGATTTAAATAAATTAAAAATAAATATAAATCGTAAACTAGATTATATAGAGATAAAACATATTACTAAAGTTTCAGATGATTTTCATGCAAGATTTTCTGCTAAAAAAAGACTCTATCGTTATATTTTTAAAACAGATAAACCATCTATTTTTGAAAAAACATACATATCTTACTATGATGATTTTGATGAAAAATTACTTAAAGAAGCTCTTGGATTATTTGAAGGAGTACATAACTTTAACTACTTTAGAAAAACAGGTTCACCAACCCACACAACCATAAGAGAGATATACTTTGCAAAATATATCTCTAGGAATGGCTATCATTTTATATATTTTCAAGCAAATGGATTTTTACGTTCACAAGTCAGAATGATGGTAGAGATGGCTATGAGTTGTGCTAAAAAAGAGAGAACAATTAATCAACTACAAGAGCAGTTGGAATGTAAAGCAAAATACTCAACTAAACTAGCCCCTCAAGAGGGACTATATTTGGCTCGAGTCTTATATTGAGATATTTTCAAATACCTCTTCTAACTCATGGTGACCCATACCAAGATATACTATATCTGTACAATACTTCTGATTTTTAAGTTCTGCAGGTACACAAGCAATAGGGTGAACCCCATAATCTTTGATGATATCTACAATCATAGATTTGGCATTTATGAAAGTTTCAAAATCATAAATGGCATAAGTATAATTTCCACTATCTAACATAATCATAAACTCATTTTCATCAGTTGTTGTCATTATAGTATATCCTAAAGTTTCAAGCATACTTTTATAGAGATTGATAACTAAAGATAAAGGGTGATATAGCAATATATCTACTTTATCTTCGTTATTTACTACAGGTTCTTCTTTAAGTTTATCTACACTCTCTAAAGTTTCAGAAGTTTCAACAATATCTTTACTAAAATATTTATCAAGTATTTGCTTTAATTTATCTAATGATAGAGGCTTAGATAGATAATCATTCATACCTACTTCCATATATTTCTCTTTATCACCAGTTAATGCATTTGCAGTCAATGCAACTATTGGAACATGATGTTTTCTAGCTTTTTCTTCATATTTCAATATCTCTTTAGTAGCATCAATACCTCCCATAACTGGCATCTGAATATCCATAAATATAATATCATATTCACCATTTTTACGAGCTTCTACTGCTTCTAAACCATTGTTAGCAATAGTTACATTAATACCAAAATTCATCAATACTCGTGTAATTAATTTTTGATTTATAAGATTATCTTCAGCAACCAAAACATTTATATTATCAAAAGTATCATCTATGCTCTTCTCAACTATTTTAGTATTATTTTTCAACTCTTCAACATCTGATAAACAAGATAATGCTTTTAATGTCTTTGTTAAATTTAATGGTTTAAAGATGATTTTATCAATATCATCTTTTATATTTTCAATACTTCTCTTATGATTACCATTTATCATAACAACAAGTTTTGTATTAAATTTTAAAAATTTATCAACTTCATTAGCTTCTGAATAATACTCTTGATCTACAAAAATAATATTAGGAAGATTATCTGTTGATACTAATTCATCATAAGTATATACTTTATAATCTGCTTCTGTATAATCAATATAATATTCAAGATTTTTATTTAAATTAGAAAATTCTTTATTAGGTATTATATATCCTACTTTATAATCTGATAAATTAGGTATTTCTCTAAAGCTATCATCATCAACTTTTTCAAAACTTAATGTAAAGAAGAATGTTGTACCTTTTCCTAATTCACTATCTATTTGAAGTTTACCACCCATAAGTTCTGTTAATTTACTAGAAATGGCTAAACCTAGTCCAGTTCCACCATACTTTCTACTTGTACTTACATCTGCTTGAGAAAAAGCATCAAATATATTTTTCTTCTGTTCATCACTAATACCAATACCTGAGTCAGTAACAGAAAACTTAATTGTTGTATATTTATTACTTTCGGCAATTTTATCTATCTCTATACTAACTTCACCATTTTCTTCTGTAAATTTAATAGCATTAGAGATAAGATTGACAAGTATTTGAGATATTTTAGTAGGATCACCTATAATATGCATAGGTAATTCTGGATCTGCAAACATATTGAATGATATATGTTTTTCAAAAGCTCTAGCTGCATAAGATTCTATTGATGATTCAAATTTTTCAACAGGATCAAATGGAATATTCTCTAACTCAATTTTATCAGCTTTAATTTTAGATAGATCAAGGATATCATTTACAATTGTTAACAAGTTATCAGAACTGTTTTCTATAACAGTGATAAACTCCTCTTGTTCCTCAGTAGTAGCAGTTGATTTAAGAAGTTGTGTAAATCCAACAATACCATTTAGAGGTGTACGAATTTCATGAGACATATTAGCAAGAAAAAGATCTTTTGCCTGATTGGCTTCATGTATAGTATTGGTTAAAAATCTATAAATAGAATCTATCTCATTATTATCTATTAACCATTTAAGTTCTCTTTGTTGTTCTGGAGATAAAACTGTCTCTATGTCTTTAAGAGTATCTTCAAAAAGTTGTTCACCTTTTTGTAAATTATAATAAATCAATATCAATATTAAAAGTAATACTATACTAAAAATACTACCTAATAGATACTGTTCCATATCACTTTTTACTTTTGAAATATGTTCTTTTATCTCCACTTCCATACTATTTAGTATCATTTTCTCTGCAACTCTTATAAAATCTATTTTTTGAGAAATATCTTTTTCCCATTGATTTATAGATATAGAGTAATCTCCAGTAATAGAATTATAAAATATATTAACCTGATCATCTAATCCAATATTTTGAAACTTCTTTTGATTCATTTTATATGATAATTTATTTACCAAAGATCTATTTTTTAAATCATTATATCTTGGTATTATTTCATTAGATAACAATGTATCCCACATAATCAAATCTTGATGTGTCATTATTTTATTACTATTTAATATAAATAATATACCTGTATTTTCTAACTCTACATTCTCTTCTAATGTTAAAAACTTTTTATATATATTATAATATGTTTTTGTATTTAAAATAATATCTCTATTTGAGATAGAATCAACAATATTAATAAGTGAATTTATAATCTTTTCATGATAAAGTGTATCAAAAATATTACTATAATCAGAACTAATAGTATCAACTCTTGAACGTACATATT
Source organism: Sulfurovum sp. (assembly GCA_027045015.1). GTDB lineage: Bacteria > Campylobacterota > Campylobacteria > Campylobacterales > Sulfurovaceae > Sulfurovum. Next base: position 19,375 of record JALUBF010000038.1, on the reverse strand, counting down.
TTAAGTTATCTTTTATCCTATCTAAATCTTTATTATATATATTATAATTAGAATTTGATTGAAAATCATTACTAAGAGCTATTAAACTTTCATTTAACTTTGCTCTTTCATTTTTTAATTTATCATATACCCTATCATTTGATTTAGACATATACATAGCACTATCAAGTCTCTCATCTTCTACTATATCTATAGTATTCTTTATTGTTTTAACAATTTCAAGATTTTGTATACTATGTTTTTCTGATAAAAAGTTATTATATATAGTAAATGTACTATATGACAAAAACATAAATAGTCCTACTGCCAATAAAATCAGAAAAAGAAAGATATTTTTATTATTTATAATTTTCATACTACCACCCTTTTATTGATTTCTACTATGAAATAGTGATATTTTATCTATATCATTTTCCATATAAACTATAGAATTAGACATAAGTCTAGGAATAAATAAATTTTTTGAATTTAAAAATATTTTATTTACTTTCCATGCTTTATCAATATCTTTTCTTATTTTATCTATATTTTCTGGATAATTATATAGAAACATTGTTTGTAAATTATCTTGAATAGCAAGTATTGCACTTTTCATCTCTTTCTTATTGGAAGAAGTATCAAATCCGATATAACTTGCTATATAATATTTCATAATTCTTTCAAGAAGATATTTCATTTTTTTGGTCATCATCAACATTTTTTCTTCTTTCGAAAATTTATATGCATGAGTATTTGCAATTGAATTAGCCCCTTCAAGAAGTGTTTCACTATAATCAAGCATCAAAGCTACCTTTTCTTTATCTGGTTTATGAGAAAATATATCTTCAATTTGTTCTTTACTATATGACAAAAACTCAAGGATATCTTTAGTATCTGTATCTTTCGTTGTTCGAGCTATTACACGTAAATCATTATTAAGTTTAGCTAATGTCTTTTCCAATTTACCTTTAATTAAAATTTGATTTGGATATTTATAGAAAATAAGATACTCCTTAACCATACTTTGACTAAGATATTGAATATTCTCTGATGCCTCAATAATATTTACATCTCCCCTTGTCCCTGCCTCACTACTTGAAGACAAAGACATTAAAAGAAGAACAATATAAAATATCTGTTTCATTATTTATTCCTTAATTATTTTTATAAAGATCTACATAAAGAGCTGTAATATTATTCATCTTTTTTGTAATAGTATCTGTTGTATTAAATACAATTAAAGGTAATCCACCTTTTTCAATATTTAGATAAAATTTTTGAACAATCTTCCACAATCTATTAATATCATTTAATTTTCTATTGATTTCTGGGGTATTAGAACTATTTTTCATAAGTAGTTTATTGGTCTCATCAAACGCTTTAACTGCTTTTTTCATCTGGTCTACTGTATTTTTATCTTTAATTCCTGATTTGTAAGCAATATAATATTTTGCAATACGCTGAGCCAACATTCTCTGTTTTCCTGCTTTAGCAATAATTACTGAATCTTTTACTTTTACTCTCTTTTTTAAAGAATCAACTACATATTGACTCCCTTCTAACATAGATTCACTCAAATCCAAGATAAGTTGTGCATTATCTGTAGAAAACTTCTCTTTAGCTGTAGCAGTAAAATCTTCTGTACTCATCTGTACAAAAGCAAGTAAATTTTTAATCTCAGGATCATTTATGGAATTTACAAGTTTCTTCTGTGCTGATATAAGTTCAGATAAAGATTTTTTTAGTTGTCTATTTGCCTTTGAAGTAGCAATTTTTTCACCAGCGTACATATAATCTTTAGCAATCCTTTGAGAAAGCATTCTCTGTTTTCCTGCTATATTAATAAGTTTAACATTATCTAATTCCGTAGAATTTGATGCACCACTTACTAAAGATACAGATAATATTGTTAAAGATGTTACTGCCATAAGTTTCATATTTTTTACTATATTAATTTTCATTTTATTTCCTTTTATTTAGCTTCTAAATTTACATATTTGTCTGTTGCTTTATTCATATTTGCTAAAATATCGTTTGATTTTTTATAAATCAATGTCGGAATAAATTTTGATTTAGATCTACTCATCATCTCAAAAAAGATAAATGATCTCTTAACTTTAGATAACAATCCATTAATTTCATCGTTATTTAAATCTGATTTTGTCAAATCATCTAAAGATACTTTAAAAAGCTTCATAGAATCATCAAGTTTTTGTTTAAATTGTGGATCATTTACACCCCAAACTTTCAACATATATAAACTTGCCATTCGTTGAGACAACATACGTTGTCTTCCTGCTTTATTGACTATCTTAGCTGATGTTTTACCTGACTCTTTAGCCAATAGCTGAGTTACTATATCTGACTCTTTAAGCAATTTATCTAAATCTGTTTGAAGTTTTTCAACTTTATCTTTAGTTGGGGATTTAGACAATGTCACTTTTATTGGTTTCCAAAGTTTTGAAACTTTATCTAAGCTCTCTTTTACATCACTGCTTTTAGCATAATGCTTAAGTGAATCCAAATTATCCTGAAACTCTATTGATATTTTTTTAAGATCTTCACTAGGATTTCCAAATTTATTCCCCATTCCTATCATACTATAATCTTTCAACATACGTTGAGTAAACATTCTTTGCTTACCTGCTATATCTACAGATTCAGATACACTTGTAATCTCTATAGCCAACAGTGATGTAGATAGCAATGACACAACTACTAAACTCATTTTAATTTTATTTCTCATTATCTCTCCTATTTTTCTTGTTTAGCATAAAGCCCTGTTGCTGTATTCATATACTTAAGCATCTCATTTGATTTTTGATAAATCAATGCGGGGATAAATTTATTACTTGATTTGTTCATTATTTCAAAAAATTTAAATGCTTTTTCTGATTTATTTAATAAAGTAGTAATATCAGGAGTATTCATCTTTGATTTTTTTAATTTTTCAAGAGACTCTCTATATAACTTCATAGCTTTTGTCATCTTCTCTTTAAATTTTGGATCATCTACTCCCCAAACCTTCAGCATATATAGACTTGCCATTCTTTGAGAAAGCATTCTCTGACGACCTGAGATATTGATAATCTCACCAGATACTTTACCTGTTTGCTTTGCAAAAAGTCCTACTGCTTCATTTGACTGCTTTAAAAGTGCTTCAAGATCCTCTTGCATTTTTCCTGCTTTTGCTTTACTTGGTACTTCATTTAATGCCAACTTAATAGGTTTCCACATAGCCTTTACTTTTTCTAAACTCTCTTTAGTTGATGCATCTTTATTGAAAGAAATTAAAAGATTTAAATGCTCTTCAAATAACTTCATAATATTTTTAAGATCTGCTGAAGGATTTTGAAAATCATTTTTCAATCCCACCATAGCATAATCCTTTAGCATACGCTGAGTAAACATTCTTTGTTTACCTGCTACATCTACAGCTACTGAAAGATTTTTTATCTCAGTAGCATTTATACAAGTTGAAACTAATACCATAGATAAAGTAGATTTTATTAATAAACTACTATTTTTAAACATTTTCATACTCCTTTTTTGATACAACAATTATAAATATAAAAGAGAGAAATATAAATTTAACTCTTCAATAATATAAATTATACAATAAAATATTATTGAAATGTCAAATAAATGTTAAAATATAGTATAAAAGATTATAAGAGTAACCTGTTATATAACATAACAGGTTAAAAGTATATTACTCTGTAGTTTCAGTACTATTCTGATCAGAAGTAACTGTTTGATTTAATTCATCACTCTTTTTTGGAGTATCTTCTTTTACAATTGATTGAACAACTGGAGTAACAACTGGGGAAACTTCTGCTTTTTGAGAAGCCTCTTTTAGTGTTTTAATAGTATCTTGTGCATCTGATAGATCATCTTTTAAATCATCTATATTATCTTTCAATGATGCTACTTCTTCTATATTTGCTCCATATTTATATACAAGTTCACCACCTTCTTTACCTTGTTTAAACAAGAATAGGATAAAAATTATAAATCCTAAGAAATATAATCCTTTTAAAAAATTAAAACCACTCATTGCAAGTATTTTTAAACCTAACATAACACCTGTTCCTAAAAGAATATAAGTTCCAAAAAGTTTATGCTCTGTTAATGCTGTTTGTCCCATTTTAGACAATCCATCATATGCCTCTTTTGCATCAGCCATACCTGTAAAATATGCTGTAATACCTATTATTAAGGTTAATGTTAAAAGAAATAATGATATTACACTTATAGATCTTTTTTTAAAAAAAAGATTTATGATTTCAATCAAAAAAATCACTATTGGTAAAGCAATAAGAAAATGATCTGCTATTGGATGTAATAAAACAGGAATATCAAATGGAAGAACAACTTTGGGTAATACAATCTCTGGTAACGTCATACGTCACTCCTTTTTTTTTAATGGAATGATTATATCATAAATACGTTAAAATGGTTTAACTACTACCATTATAACGATACCTATCATAAGCAGAGTTGGTACTTCATTGTAAAATCTAAACCATTTCCCAGTTTTATAATGTGGATTTTCAATAAGTTTTTTACGTAAAATTTCCAATGAAAAGTGATAACCTATCAAAAAAGTTACAAATATGAGCTTCATATATATCCAACTACCACTTTGAAAAATAGCAGGATTTAAATATAGCATAGTAGCACCAGAGATAACAGTTGCCCACATAGCAGGAACTCCAATATATTTAAATAATTTATACTCTTGTATCTTTACAATATTGGTAAAAGCCTCTACATCAGCATTTTCTCTATGATATATGAAAAGTCTTGGTAGATAGAACAACATAGCCATCCAACTCACAAAACTCATAATATGAAATGCTAAAATCCAACTATAATATGCCATAATTTACTCCAATATCTTAAAATCTTTTTTACTATAGATAACTAACTGTAATTGTTTATAATATCCTATATGAGCATAGGCTATCTTTAGCTTAGAGCCATTTTTAGGTATATTTTTCCTATTTTTAAAATATATTGGTAACACTCTACCATTTGTATAAAAATTTTTATCTCTATATATACCAACTACATTAGATACAACTTCATTTTGTTTTAAATTATCTTTTAGATGAAAAATGTATTTTCTAGGATCAATATCTCTATATTTTTTCAATATATAAGCCGTTGTTATCTCTTTTAATCCATAAAAACTCTTAATACTATCTATCTGCAAATCATAATGTCCACCATTATGTAACATACTAGCACAACCAAATAGTAATACTCCTCTACCATTTATATGTTGTTTAACAATAGCACTATTACCACGTTTTAATATAACTTTTACATCTTTTAAAACTATAGGCTCATCTAAACTTTTTATCTTATATAATTTTTCTATGGAGAAATTTTTTATATCTTCTGATTTTTTTGTAGTTATATCGGATATAAAAGCTTTAGTATCAAAATATGCAAATATAGGCAGATGATCGGAGTAACCTTTTCCTAAATGTTTACCATTTTTATATCTCCAACTATTTATATAGCCCCGTTTTGTAAAAAGATACTTGGCTCTAAAAACTTTAAATGAATTATTTACATAATCTATACCTTTTGCATCAAACATATTGTGAGGTAATACAATATTATCTAAAGATGATTTTTTACCATAAAACTTATGACTCCATCTATCTTCTGCTTTTAACTCAAGCCATAAACTATAGTGTACACCTCTTTTTGCTTTTAAAATAGTATTTTTATCTACCAAATGACCTTCTAACTTGGTTTGAAGAATATCATTAAATGCTGTACGTCCATTAGTATCATTATTTTTAGCTTCTAAACTCAAATAAGCATTGTAATCAGAGTTTAAATCTCCTAAGATAATATACTCTTTATCTTTAGATAAACTCCATATACGTTTCATTAAAGCTTTTGCATATTTTATACGTTTACTCTCGTAGCCATTATATGCTTTTGATTTCCAGTGATTTACAAATATAGTTAAATCTTCTCCTTGAACATCTACCTCAACTTCAAGAATATCTCTTACTTTTGAAGAGTGACTAACCGTTATAGTATGCTCTTTTTTTATAGGATACCTACTAAGAAGTGCTACTTGTATAGTGGCATCTTTTTTATGAGTGATAGCACTATATCTATAGCTACAACCTACTTGTTTGAGCCTCTTTATAAGCTTCTTAAATATTCTGCTATTTTCAACCTCTTGTAAACCCAATATATCTGCATCTACATCACAGATAACCTCAGCTGTATGGTTGAGCTTTATATCTACCATACGTTTAGTCCAATTATGTCTATGTGGGATATACTCTTTATACTCACTACCATCAAAATGTGAATCAAAAAGATTTTCTACATTATAAGTAGCTACTTTAAAAGGTTTTGACCACAACAAAAGAGGCAATAAAAGAGCTATATATCTTAAAAGCATTTTATATAATCTTGATTGACTCATCTAGTAGTTCTATCTTTTTATTTTCAATAAGTTTTGTCAATGTACGTTTAAAGCTTTTTTTACTCATACCAAATACTTTTTTTATCTCATCTGCATCACTTTTATAAGTAAAAGATAGTAAACCATCTGCTTCTTCCAATAGTTTAAGAACTTTTGCTTCGGACTCATCTACACTCTCTTTTTTACCTATGGGTTGTAAAGATACATCAAGTTTAAAATCTTTACGAACATTTTTTATATAAACTTTTTTCTTATCTCCAATGCGTATATTTTCAAATATCTCATTATTAAAAAGCATTCCTTCATACTGATTATCAACAACTACCTTATAACCTAATGGTGTTTTAGCAAGAACTATGGCCTCCAAAGCTTTATTTTTATGAAGCCCTTTCATATCTCTATTAAAGTATTTACCAATCTTCTGTGTTGCGTAGAGTCTTCCTGTCTGTTCATCTAAACATACACGCAAAAGGTACTTCTTACCTATGTTAAAATGCTCCTTTTGTTGAGATAGAGGTACAAATAGATCTTTTGGTAACCCCCAGTTTACAAATGCCCCATATTGCTTATAGTCCACTACAGTAAAGTACCCATACTCACCTAACTTAGCATAAGGCATCTTTGTAGTAGCTACTGGTCTATCTTCAGAATCAGTATATACAAAAACGTCCAAAAGTGAACCCATAGGCATCTCATCTTCCATTACATATACATTTGGCAAAAGTACTTCACTCTCATCTTTTGCCTCAAGAAAATATCCGTAGTCTGTATCTCTTGCTACCTCAAGAGTGTTTATCTCACCTATTTTTAGTGTTAAAGTTTGTGATTTTTGTTCCATATTGTGTTATTCCGTTTCATATTAAATTGTGATGCACTCACATATAAGAATTATATCTAAATTAATTTTGATATAATTCAATAAAAATATAAGGATTTATAAATGACACCTAAAATACTTACCCATTTTCAATGGTGGGTAACACTTATTCTAGCTTTAGCACTTGCTATTGGTACTTGGAATCCTACAGAATATAACTTTATCCACTACATATCAAATGTGGACAATATCCTTTCAGGGTTTAAACCTTTTGGTATTCTTATTATGCTTGCCTTATGGTTACTTGCTATAAAGTCAGTATTTCAGAGTCTTGGTCTCTTTGGATCTACTATTACTGTTATCATTATAGCTTCATTTATCTGGGGACTTCAACAGTACCATATCATCAATATTAAAGATTTTAAACAAGCTGGTTGGGCAGCTACTACTGGACTTGGCATACTTATTTGGTTTGGACTAAATGCCTCTATAATCTGGAAAAAACTCACAGGTGTTTATAATACTGATGATACATCAGAAGATATTGACTAGATATTGAAACATTGAAACGTGGATATAAAGCCTTACTTGCCATAGTATATGGAGTAAAATGTAGTAACAAAGAGTTATATCAGTGGCTTATTGGATATATATTTGCTATTGCACTCATATTTAAAGCTAGTATTCTCTCTTTATGGTTTGCCTCAAAATTAAAATTTATAGCATTCATAAAGAGTCTTACCTTTTTTCAAGGCTTTTTACTACTATTGAAACGATGGTTTTTAGACAATGTTTTAACTAAATGGCTTAAAAAAAATATATTTGAGCATATACTTGAAGGACTTAAAGAGATAAAAGATTACTAGACTTCTTGCTAGTTTATCATTATCTTCAAGTATCATCACATTAGCAAAATACTCTTCAAATATCTTACCATATCTTTAGGCTTTACAAATCCTGTTAGTGTTTTTTGTGGTAGATAGTTATTGTTTTTATCAAAAAAGATAATATTTGGAGCTCCAAAGAGTCTATATTTTTTCAAAAGTGCTTTATCTTTATCTGTATATTTAGTTATGTCAATATGTATAAATGTAAACTTTTTCAACTCATCTTTTACATTTTTATCAACAAATGTAATCTCTGCTAACTCTTTACATGCTGCACAACCAGCTTTATATAGATCAACTATAACTGGTTTATGAGTTGCTTTAACCTCTTTAGTAAGACGTTCTACACTATAACCTCTATCGCCTTTATGTTCATTTGGCAAAAGACGGCTTAGCATAATCAATGCTAAAATAAGCATCAAAACTCCAAAGAATTTAGATACTATATTCATCCAGCCTCCAGGTTTTGGTACAAGATGATTGGCTTCTGCACCAACTAAAAGAAGAGGTACACCTGCTCCTATACCCATAACAAACAGAGCCAACCCACCAAGCATTGCTTTACCAGTGATGACTATAAACAGTATCGCCCCACTTATGATAGGTGCTGTACAAGCTCCCACCAATAATGCAGATAATGCACCCATTATAGCTGTACCTACCAAACCTTTTCCATGTGCATTATCGCTCATACCATTAAGCTTTGCATGCCAAGAGCTAGGAAGTGCTAGTTCAAAATGTCCAAACAAAGAGAGTGCCAATGCTATAAATAGTCCTGCTACAGGCACTATTACCCAAGGGTTATTAAGGTTTGCTTGTAAATCAAAGTCAAGTAATCCAGCTACTACTCCTATGATAGCATACATCGTTGCCATAGAGACAACATAGACAAAAGAGATGAGAAGAGCTGTTGATTTTTTCACTTCACCATCTGTATTTGCTTGTTGTAGTATGATTGATGACAATATAGGAATCATAGGCAATATACAAGGAGTAAGTGACATAAGTAGCCCTGCTATAAAGAAAAGAAGCAATATAAACCATACACTCTCATTGGCTAGTGCATTTGCTATTTTATCGCTATTTCCACTTTTGGCAAGAGAAGATACTTTAGAAAAAAATCCTGCTTTTTTTGTACCCTTAAAGTTAAACTTCTTTTTTATAGGCTGATAGCATATCCCTGCATCTGAACACCCTTGAAAATCTACCTCTAAAGTATAATCTCCTAGAGTTTTAGATCTTATTTGTGCAAGTGGTATATCAACCTTCAAATCACCCCTATAAATCTTCTGCTCATCAACTACTTTTGCTGTTGGTAGCTTTACAGTAAGTTCAAAACTATTTTCATTAACTATTTTGTAGTGTAAAGTACTTTTATACAGATGTATCTTATCTGCCATCTTAATATTTGTTTTTATAACTCCATCTTTTTCAATAACTGTTACTTTAAATGCTTTATCTGGAGTTAAAAACTTTGGCTTAGGCATCAAAGACGTAAAGTCAGCAAAAACAAATGTAACTAGAAATATATTAACTAGAAGTAACTTTTTTATGAAATAACTCATTTTTTCTCTTTTATATTAAACTTTTATACTATTGTATTGTATTATTTGTCTAATAATAACAAGTTTTTATTAACAATATAAAGGTTAAAAATGCAAAATCATCTTAAAAATGAGAACTCTCCATATTTACAACAACATGCCAACAATCCTGTAGATTGGTATCCATGGACAGATGAAGCTTTTAAAAAAGCTAAAGAAGAGAATAAAGCTATATTTCTTAGCATAGGATATAGCTCTTGTCACTGGTGTCATGTTATGGAAAAAGAGTCTTTTGAAGATGAAGCAACAGCCAAAATACTCAATGAACATTTTGTTGCTATAAAAGTTGATAGAGAGGAGCGTCCAGATATAGATAAACACTTCCAAGAGGTATATCAACTGATGAACCAACGCCCTGGTGGTTGGCCTGCATCTATCTTTTTAACTCCTGATCTTAAACCTTTCTACTCGGCAACATACATACCAGATGAACCTCGTTATGGAATGATGTCATTCTCATCTCTACTTCAAGTAATTGCAGATAAGTATAAAAATCATAAAGAGATGCTTGTTAAAGAGGCAGACAAGATACTAAATCACCTAAATCCAGATAAAGACAAGATAGAGGCTACCAAACTTGATGGTAGCATCATAAATCGTATTGAAGATCATGCAAAACAGCTATTTGACAACCAATATGGTGGATTTAACAAAGCACCAAAATTTCCACAAGCATCTATGTTAAATCTTCTTATGGATACATATAAACTAACAAAAAATAAAACTACGCTAGATATGGCTCTATTTTCACTTACCCAAATGGCAAAAGGTGGACTACGCGACTTAGTAGATGGTGGTTTTTGTAGATACTCAACAGATAATAAGTGGCTCATAGCACATTTTGAGAAGATGACATATGACAATGCCCTACTCTCCCAAACATACCTAAAAGCATATCATATCTCTAGTAACGATTTCTACAAAAATGTAGCCTTTGAGACTATTGATTTTATGCTAGAGAAGATGTCTCAAGAGAGTCTATTTTACTCTGCTAGTGATGCCGATAGTGAGGGTGAAGAGGGTAAATACTTTGTCTATTCATACGATAAAGCTATCAAATCTTTTGAGCAAGCTGACATACCTCAAAAAGAGCATAAAAAACTAGCCAAAGCTCTTCACATAAGCCAAAGTGGAAACTTTGAAGGTAAAAATATTATACATATAAAAAACCCTGAAAATATAGATATACCATACTATCAAGAGGCATTAGAGGCTCTTAAAAAACGTAGAGAGAAACGTATATATCCATTTATAGACAAAAAAGTAATTGTCTCTTGGAATGCTATGATAATAACATCACTTTTTAAAGCAAGTAGAGTAGATGAAAAGTACTTAAGTTACGCTACAAAATCACTTGATGCTCTACTAGACAGTATGTATGTAAATTCTGAACTATTCCACTCAACACTTATAGGTAAAAAGCCTAAAATAAAAGCATTTTTAGAAGACTATGCCTACCTTACAGAAGCTCTTGTAGAAGCATATAAATCTACACTAGATGAGATATATCTTATACAAGCTACTAAGATATGTAATAGTGCCATAGAGAAGTACTTTGAAAATGGAAAATGGAAATTTAGTCGTGGTGAGTTTGAGACAGATGCTGATATCTTTGATAACTCATATCCATCATCTGTAGCTACAATGATATCTTCACTACATAGTATCTCATCTCTTGTAGATGCAGTATATAAGAAATTTGTATTTAGAACTCTTGAGATATACTCTTATGATGTTATGCGTCAACCTATCTCAAGCCCACTTATGAGTAGTATGGTTATACGCTATCTAAGTGATGACATCATCATAAAAGCAAGTGAAGAAAATTTAAAACCATACATAGATACTATAGATAGATTACCACACCCATTCACACTACTCAAAACCGATACAAACGATGGCTTTATGCTATGTAACTCAAGTAGCTGTTTTGGACATGAAAAAGATTTCAATGGAGCATTGGAAGTTTTAAAAAGACGTTAAGAGTGTAGATATAAGAAGATATATCTTCTTATTATCTTATCCTCTCAAGCGAATCCTAACAGACTCTTCATGAGCAGTTAATCCCTCAGTATTAGCTATCATTGCACACTGTTGCCCTATCTCTTTCATACCCTGCTTAGACATGGAGATGATAGATGATTTCTTTAAGAAGTTATCTACACTAAGAGGAGAATAGAATTTAGCTGTTCCACCTGTAGGTAAGGTATGATTAGGACCTGCTATATAGTCACCTATTGGCTCTGGAGTATTTTCTCCTAAGAAGATAGCACCTGCATGTTTAATGCTATCTAAAAGAGTCATAGGCTCTTTAGTAACTACCTCCAAGTGTTCAGGAGCTATCTCATTCATAAGCTCTATAGCTTCATTTATATCTGAAGTTACGATGATTGCACCACGCTCTGATATTGACTTTCTTGCTATCTCTTCACGACTTAGTGTTCCCAATAGCTCTTCTACTTTATCACTTACTTTATTGGCAAGTTCTCCATCAGTAGTTATAAGAATAGATGATGCCATCTCATCATGTTCTGCTTGACTTAGCAGATCAATAGCAAGATAATCTTCTCTAGCACTCTCATCTGCTAAGATTCCTATCTCAGATGGTCCTGCTATCATATCTATATTTACTTCGCCATATACCAACTTTTTAGCTGTTGCTACAAAGATATTTCCAGGACCTGTGATAACATCTACTTTAGGTATAGTTTCAGTTCCATACGCCATAGCACCAATAGCAGATGCACCACCAACTTTATAAACTTTTGTCACTTTACATAAATGACAAGCAGCAAGTAGAAGCTCATTTAGTTCATTGTCTGGAGCAGGAGTACATACTACTATCTCTTCTACTCCTGCTACTTGTGCAGGTATAACATTCATAAGAAGTGAACTAGGATATGCTGCTTTTCCTCCAGGTATATAAAGCCCTGCTCTATCTACAGCTGTTACCTTTTGTCCAAGGATAGTTCCATTATCCTCTTTATCCATCCAAGTTTGAGGCATAAGCTTTTGATGATATGACTCTATACGATTATATGCAAGATGTAAAGCATCACGAAGTTTAGAGTCTATGTTCTCATAAGCCTTAGCCATATCTTCAGTGCTAACAAGAAGTTGAGCATCATCTTTAGGTTCCCATCTATCAAATTTTGCTATTTGTGATTTAAGTGCTATATTTCCATCAGTTTGTATCTCTTTAAGAAGACTAGAGACTATATTGGTAACACCCTCTATATCCATCTTACCTCGTTCTAAAAGTTCATTGAAGTTCTCTTCAAAAGTATCATCACTACTATAAAATATTTTCATTTTCTAACTCTTCTTTTTTATATTTTCGTTCATATCTTGGAAGCATACTCTCATTACCCAATACTCCACCTTGATGGATATAGAGTATAGGTTTATCCATAATCTCAGGGTTACCAAGTAGAGTACGCCAACCTAATGGGTCATAAAGTAGATCAAAGACTACTCCCGTTTGTTGCTGTAATTTTAGCCAAATTTTGTAATTTTCTCTATAAAGTTTTGCAAAATGGTGTTTTTTATCTAAAGTTACAATAATAGGGTGATATTTTTCATCATATTCAAGTTCAAAAAACTGCTTTTTTAGGTATGTACCATCACCTACACAAGGATTTGTATAAACATGAGTATATTGAGAATAATTCATATCAAATAGTGCTTTTTGAAGAAAGAGTGCTGTAGTTCCTGTACCTGATGGAAGAAAGATATTTAACTCTTTAATATTATTCTCTTTTTGCCAATCAATTATCTCCTTAGCTAAAACTCTTATGCCATACTCAGCCTCTTTTTGTCGTCCACCCTCTTCAATAAAAAGTACATTACTTCCAAGCTTCTCAACACTAAACTCTTCTTCTTTTATAAGCATACCATTTTTTATAGCTTTAGCATAATTACCATGTGGATTATCAAGTAGATAAGTAGCTATATGATCAACATAATACTCAAACTCCCATCCTCTCATCTTTGCTAAAACTGAAAGAGAGTACATAGCGTTTGATTGAGCAGAACCATAAGATACTATTTTGGTTATATTTGGAAAATTATTTTTTAAAAAGTAGTGAAATTTACGAGCTTTATTTCCAGAGAACTCTGGATGAAGGAGGTCATCTCTTTTTAAATAAAAAGAGTGTCCCTCAAAAGTGATAACATCTATAACTGAACTATTAATTACGTCCAACACAATTCAAATCAGCAAATGCTTTTTCAAGACGAGAGATCATAGACTCTTCTCCAGCTCTAAGCCACTTACGTGGATCATAGTAAGATTTATTTGGTTTATCTTCACCTTCAGGATTACCAATTTGAGATTGAAGATAATCTCTATATCTCTCTATATACTCTCTTGTTCCGTCCCAAAATGCCCATTGAGTATCTGTATCGATATTCATCTTAACAGCACCATAAGAGATAGCCTCTCTAATGTCTTTAAGTTCAGAACCTGAACCACCATGAAATACAAAATCAACTGGTTTAGAGTCAGTATTAAATTTATCTTCAATAAATTTTTGAGAATTATCAAGGATTTTTGGTGTTAGGGTTACATTTCCTGGTTTATATACACCATGAACATTACCAAATGATGCTGCAATAGTAAAATTAGGAGATACTTTCATAAGCTCTTCATATGCATAAGCTACCTCTTCAGGTTGAGTATAAAGTAGTGCATTATCAATATTTGTATTGTCAACACCATCCTCTTCTCCACCTGTTACTCCAAGCTCAATCTCAAGTGTCATTCCCATCTTAGACATACGTTCTAAGTAAACTTTACAGGTAGCTATATTATCTTCTATAGGCTCTTCTGATAGATCTATCATATGTGATGAAAAAAGTGGAACACCATAAGCTTTATAGTGTTCTTCACTTGCATCTAAAAGTGCGTCTATCCAAGGGAGTAACTTTCTTGCAGCGTGATCTGTATGAAGTACTACTGGTATGCCATAAGCATTTGCTACTGTATGTACGTGTTTAGCACCTGAAATTGTCCCAAGTATAGCACCTTCGTTAGATGGTAATCCTTTACCAGCATAGTATGCTCCACCACCATTAGAAAACTGAACAATTATAGGTGAGTTTACTTTTTTAGCAGATTCTAGTACTGCATTTACTGAAGATGTACTTACTACATTTACAGCAGGTATAGCAAATTCTTCATCTTTTGCAATTTTAAATAATTTTTGTAAATTATCTCCTGTAACTACACCTGCTTCCATAACATCTAAAACTTTTGAAGACATTAATCTACTCCCTTGATTTAACTATTTTATTTTAACTTTTGCACTTTTCATTAGGCTAGTGATTACTTTCTCTTGTGCTAGTTGCATTCTAAGCTGACCTTTTATCTGATCAAAAGTTGGTAATTTTCTATTACTTTTAGATTTTTTTACAAATTTTTTCATCTTATCATAAGCAGTTTTAATCTCTTTATCTGATACTTTTTCTTGAGCCATACTCTTTTGCATCCAAAAACCAGCTAATGCAGCCTCTTTCTCTTTTTTAGTCAATGTCTTTTCAGCTTTTAGAGCTACCAATTTTGATGGTGCCATCATTCCAATTAGTTGTTTTTTACCATTCTCTGGTAAAGTAGCCCATGTCTGCTTACCTTTTGTCAATATATTAAGTGCCTTATTTGCCTCTGCTACTGTGATAGTTACATTATTAACTGTTGCAGCTACTTTAGCAGAAACAGAAGTTGTAAGCAATGTTGCACCCAAAAGTGCCATAACCAAAATTTTTTTCATCTTTTTACCTTTATATTTTATATTTGTATTCTATCTAAAATTTACAAAAATATTACTCAGCTATCTTAATATTTACATTTTTCATTAGATTATCTACTATTTTCTTCTCTATCATTTGACTTTTAATCCTAAGTTTCAATACCTTAAATGATGGAAAATTACCACTTGTACCACTATTTAGTTGATTAAGTAAAGCTTTCTCTTTTAAAGATTCATATACTTTTTTTACCTCACTATCTGAGATTTTTATTTTTCTTGCCTTTTTACTCATCCACTCTTTTGAATAAATAGCTAACTTTTCCTCTTTAGATAACTCTTTTTTAGCTCTTGATAGTGCCAATATAGGAAGAGCCATCTGATTTATCAATCTTTTCTTTTGTCTAAAAGGTAATAAATCAAAATCTTTTACTCTACCATGAGTTAGATGCTTAAGATAAGCATCTACACGATTTTTAATAAATTTATGTCCATTAACTATAGCAACTACTGTTCTTGAAGAGCGTTTTTTTCTTGTATGATGTACTACTCTAGGAGTACCATCTAAATTTAGTTGACTCAAATTTACAGATGGAGAAGTATCTTTTTCATGTAACATATTTGTCAATGAACTATTTAAACTATCAGCAGATAATATACTTGCATATAGAAAAGATATTATAGATAGATATAAAAACTTTTTTTTCATATTAATTTCCAAACTATTTTTTAGTTGAGTTTAAATCACTAAGCATATTTGTGATTTTAGCTTTACTTCTTAACTCTTTTGTAATCTCCATTACTTTTGAAGTAACACTTTTTTGTTTTAACATTAAGATAATTTTATCTTTAATTTTATTATATGGAATTGGTTTAGCATCTGTTTTAGACTCTAAATATATTATATGGTAACCAAATTGTGTCTTAACTGGTTTTAGAGTTATCTCTCCTACTTTAAGTTTCCATACAGCTTTTGAAAAAGCTGGAACCATTTGACCTTTGCTAAAATTACCTAAGTCTCCTCCATTTGAAGCAGAAGGTCCTATTGATTTAGTTTTTGCCAACTCTATAAATTTGGCTTTAAGCTTGTCACCTTTTAGTGGTTTCAACTCATCTATAATAGCTTGAGCATCTTTCTCATTTTTCACTAAAATATGTCTAGCGTGTACCATTGCTTTTTGCATAAATTTACTACGATTTTTAGTATAAAAATCTTTTGCTTCACTATCACTTATAATAGTGCTATCCATCTGTTCTTTCATCCAAGTATTGACAAGTAACTCTTTTTTAATCTTATTCATATTATCTATAAATTCAGGTTTTTTGTCTATATTCTCTTTTTTAGCAAGTTCAGTATATAACTCCTTATCAATCAATCTATCAACTACAATCTTTTTATCATCTTTAGATAACTTTTCAAATGTAACTTTTGGTGCAGATGCAGATATAAAAATTTGAGCATCATCTTTTGTAATATTTTGACCATTTACAGTTGCCAAAATATCTGAAGCTAAAGCAGATGAAGCTACTATAGAGAGTGTAAAAATAGATGTTTTTACAAGTTTTAACATATTTATTCCTTATGTATAATTTAATAAAAATATATACCTCTAGGGTAAATTATTTATTAATGTGTTATTATTTTAATCATATTATATTTAGAGTAAGGTTTAAACAATGATAAAAGTCAAAAAAGCTACAAAAAAAGAGATAGATGAGATAAAAAGTATCTTTTTAGAACACTATCCAAACTCTATTACAGAGTTAAACTATAGAAATCTTTATGAGCTTCTCATCTCAGTAATGCTATCTGCTCAATGTACAGACAAAAGAGTAAATATCATAACCCCTGCTCTGTTTGAAGCATACCCAAATCCAGTAACTCTTGCCAATGCCGATTTAGATGAAGTAAAATCATATATCAAAAGTTGTTCATTTTTCAATAATAAAGCTAAGAATATCATAAAGATGGCTCAATCAGTCGTTGAAAACTATAATGCAGAAATACCACTAGAGCGTGATGAACTTATGAAATTAGCTGGAGTTGGACAAAAAACAGCCAATGTGGTTATGATAGAGTATGCACAAGCTAATCTTATGGCAGTAGATACTCATGTATTTAGAGTAGCTCACCGTTTGGGGCTAAGTGATGCAAAAACGGCTATCAAATGTGAAGAAGAGCTAACTAAAAAATTTAAAACCGATCTACATCTTCTACATCAAGCTATGGTACTTTTTGGAAGATATAGATGTAAAGCTGTTAAACCTGAATGTGAAGATTGTTTTATGGCTTCACATTGTAAGACAACTCAAACATTTAAAGTCTAATACTATTGAACTTTATAAATAATATTTAATAAAACTTCATACGTTCTCTCAACAGATAGTAAATCTACCTCTTCTCTTGTAGAGTGTGGATAACGTATAGTTGGACCAATAGAGGCAAATTTCATCAGAGGATATCTCTTAGCTATAACTCCACACTCCAAACCTGCGTGAATTGCCATCATTTTTGATCTTCCAAATATAGATTTCATCTCATCATTTACAAGATTTGTAAACTCTGATATATCAGGTTTCCAAGCAGGATATTTATCTTCTACTTTAACCTTAAATCCATAAGAGTTAAACATCTTAACTGTTTCTTGAGTTATATCTTCCAACTCATCTGCTCCCATAGCACGAGCTGAAGTATCTATCTTTATACCACCCTTTTCATCTGCTGTTATGATAGCAAGATTGATACTCACATCAGGTATATCTAATTCTTTATTCATTAAGTGAACACCTTGTTTAAAATTATCTATAAGATCTATGATTTGTTTACCATTTTTTAAGATTTGTGGCTCTTCATTTAGCAAACGAACTGTTACATCTTTACTGTTTTCTAAATTTTTATCACTTCTTACAATAGCTATAGCATTAGAAGGAATGGAGTTACGACGCTCACCTGCATAGATAGATGCTAACTGTGCTACTCCATTTTCTACCAAATACTCTCCCATTACTTTAATGGCTGAGGGGATACCTTTATCTATATCTACACCAGAATGTCCACCTACCAATCCTCTAACTGCTACTTCATAACAACTAGCATTTCCATCTACATATTCATCTTGCTTAAATGCTACAATATCTGCTCCACCTGCACACCCAATATAGACTTCTGCCTCATCTTCACTATCTAAGTTTAGCATATATTTTGATTTCAAATCAAAATCTACTTTATTTGCACCAATAAGTCCTATCTCTTCATCTGAAGTCAATAAAAACTCCAACTCTCTACCCTCATCTATAGAGTGCATCATCATAGCTATCGCCATACCGTTATCTGCTCCAAGAGAGCTATCTTTAGCTCTCATAATACCATCTTCTATATATGTCTCAATATTTGGTGCTTTCCCCATACAAACCATATCGTAGTGTGCTTGTAAACATAAGATAGGATTACCTTTGAAGATATATATATTTTTATAGTTATCAACTTTAACATTATAATCTCTATCTTTAGCAAACTTAACAAGAAAATCCAATAATTTATCTGTATCTTTACTACAGTGGGGTATCTGTGTTATAGTTTGAAAATATTCAATAATTTTTGACATTAAGTATCCTATTTTTTATATGATTGTACTATAATTTAAAAAATTATAGGATATATCATGTGCCTCATCATAACTATTATTATGTTCGGATTAGCTATACAAAATTTTATAGACTCAAATTGGCTTACAGGTATATTGGAACTATCTGTATCGTTTGGATTTATATTTTTACTTTTACGAAATATAGAGCAAGTTCGATGTGAAAAAACAGGCAAGTGTAATCACTTTATACTAAAACTATTTAAGAAAGATACAGAGCAATAAAAATATCTAATA
>JALUBF010000037.1 GCA_027045015.1 Sulfurovum sp. | reverse complement strand
CTACGTATAAAATCAAGAAGTGTACAATCTTTTTGGAATGTGCCATTAGTGATACATGGTGAAATAGTATCTCTTCTATATAAACTATGTTTTTCATCTGCTATCTTCTTCATCTCCATTCCAATTCTTACTTTTTTACCTTTATACTCTGCATAAGCTAAGATATCTTCAGATATATCTATAACTTTATCAGGATTACTACGATAACTCATAAGAACAGTTTCATCTGTCAAATCTACAACATATGAAGATATAGATTTATTATCAACATAAGTAGAATCAAACCAAAAAGGCATTACCACGGAGAATTTAAGACCATTTTTATGTGCCAATTTGGATAATTTCTTAACCATATCTATATATTTGCGATAGTAAGCATCTCTAGTATTGGCAAAACCTTTTAAAAGATATGGCTCTACATCTATCTGAAATCCAACTATAGGAAATCCTCTTTTTTTCAATTTACTCAAATACAATATATCTTTTTCAAGATGTTTAAACTCAAGTATATTGGTAGGACTTCCATCTAAACCAAATATCTCTTTTTTGATGTTTGGATTTTTCTCTAAAAAAGTTTTAAAACCACTACGTATTTGTAGATATACTCTATTTACATCATCTCTTTTAATAATATTAAGATCTACATTTTTAGGATTCCATACCCATGTAGCAAATTTTAAATTATCTTTATATTTAGTATCTCTTTTAATGAACTCTATCTTGTCTATCTTTGCTACTCTACCTTTAGGTACAATTATAATTAAATACTTTAAAAATCTAATATCAATATGAGAAAAAAGTGATGGTATATTTATCTTATTATCTTTCATAATTACAGGATAATTATCATCTTGTTTAAAATAATTCCTATCTGCAAATGCTACTGTTGAACCTTTATATTTTCCATCTATCTCTAATGTACCATATGCTGATGCATTGAAAAATTTACCATTTTTACTTAAATCAAAGATATATAATGTTCTATTTTTATGCTTATAAATCTTAGGTTTACTCTTTAATATATATGTAGAAATATCTGGTTTGAAATTTAACGCTTTTACTGTTGGTACACACTCAATCCAACTACCACCATTTGACTCTACAAAATCAATCAACTCGTTCTTTGGACAAGATACATTTGCATATATAAATGTTAATCCTGTAACCAATAATATTTTAATAATTCTAAACAATATCATATTGTTACTATCCTTTCAATATAAAAAATCTAAATAACTAAGCAAAAATACCGTGCCTAGAACCCTCTAACAAATCTAAAAGTAAAAATAGTAATATTGTTACAACTGGAGAAAAGATTATCCTCCAGTAATACTTTCGTCTCAATATATACCACAATACACCAAACCAAGATAATACTACCAACAATAAATGAGAGATATAAATAGGCATTATTAAACGGGTTAAACTTCCAACTATAGCCATAGAGATAATTAGAGCAAATGACAATGAAGCTATCAAAAATCTTTTAGTATCTCTATCTCGTTTATATCTTAAAAAGAGTATGGCTATACTCAATAGTATTGATAAGATTATTAATATTTTCAAAATGCTTATAACTTATCTACTACTTTTATACCAAGTATATCTAGACCCTGTTTTATGGTTTTAGCTGTTAAATCTGCTAACTTTAGACGACTCATCTTGATATCATCTTTTACACCATCTTTCAAGATAGGATTTTGCTCATAAAAACGCATAAACAGTGTTACAAGTTCATAAAGATATGTAGTGATTTGATTTGGACTTGCATCTTCTGCTGAACGACTCAAAACATCTTCAAAACGTAGTAACATTACAGCAAGTCTATGCTCTAACTCATCTGATATGATTATCTTACCATCTATGGTAGAGTTATATTTTCTAAAAATACTCTGTATCCGTGCATAAGCGTACTGCATATAGAGTGAAGTATTACCCTCAAAAGATAACATCTTATCCCAGTTAAATATGTAGTTTGATTCACGATTTATGGCAAGATCTGCATATTTTACTGCTCCTATACCTATAATCTTAGCCAATTCATCTATCTGCTGTGAAGTATATTCATCTCTATTTTTGATAGTCTCTTTAGCTTTAATTACTGCTTCATCAAGTAAATCTATAAGCTTAACTGTACCACCATCACGAGTTTTAAATGGTTTACCACCTTTGTCCATCATTGTACCAAAGGCGATATGCTCAAGCTTTACATCTTCAGGAACAAATCCTGCATCTTTTGCTACCTTAAATACTTGCTTAAAGTGTCCACCCTGTCTTGCATCTACTACATAAGATATGCGTTTAGCTCCAAGTTCATTGGCTCTATACCATAAAGCAGCTAAATCTGTTGTAGCATATAAGTAGCCACCATCACCTTTTTGTACAATTACAGGTATCTCCTCACCATCTAAAAATACACACTTAGCACCATTGCTCTCTTTTAAAATACCTTTATCATCTAGTACTTCAATTACCTTAGATAGACTATCATTATAAAAACTCTCTGCACGAACATCATCACGAGTTAGATTTACATTCAGTTTTCCATATACCTCTTCACAGTGTCCTAGTGAAATATCTATAAAATTTTTCCATAACTCTAAACAGTGTTCATCACCAGATTGTATCTTAACTACATATTCTCTAGCTCTATTGGCAAAGTCTGCATTGGCATCAAACTCACCTTTAGCATCTTTATAAAACTGTTCCAAATCTTTAAGAGATACCAAACCATCTTCATCTTTCATCTCAAGATAAGCTATAAGCATACCAAATTGAGTACCCCAATCACCAATATGGTTTTGACGTATAACCTCATCACCTAAAAAGGTAAGAAGATTGGACAAAGTATCACCAATAATAGTTGAACGTAAATGTCCTACATGCATCTGTTTTGCCATATTTGGACCAGAGTAGTCAACTACAACTTTTTGAGGCTTATCATTTTTAGATATACCTAGTCTATCATCAGATATAGCCTTTTCACACTCTAAAGCTAACCAATCAGGATTTATCCAAAGATTAATAAATCCAGGACCTGCTATCTGAGCTTTATTGACTACTTTTGTTAACTCCATATTGTCTAAAATATTTTGAGCTATCTCTCTTGGATTTTTACCAAGTTTTTTTGACAAAGCCATAGCTCCGTTAAATTGATAGTCTCCAAACTCAGGTTTAGTAGCTTCAGATACAGACATAGGTTCATACTCTATACCAGCATTTTTAAAAGCATCTTTTATAACATTATTTATTTGTGATTTTAATTTCATAGATTTTCCATAAGGGATAGTGTAGATATTATGGGTGTTACCCCATAATGAAATAGTTAAAAAAGCTTACGCATTTTCGCTTTTTACTTCTTTTGCTTTAGCTTCAACTTTTGTATCTTCAGTTTTAGCAATCTCTTTAGGCTCTTCATCATCCTCTTTTATGGCTTTTTTGAAGTCTTTAATACCCTTTCCCATACCTTTTGCAAGATCAGGAATCTTTTTTGCACCAAAAAGAAGTACTACAATAGCCAACACAACAAGCAACTCTGGCATACTTGGCATACCCATATCAATCCTTTATATTACTCTAAATTTAGATAATTATACTCTAAAATGTTTAATCTTACTTTTGACCTAACCATTGAGCAATAAATTTTTCTTCATCTTCTCTACTTTGCTTCAATCTAGCTGTCTTTGCAACTACAATAAACTCTTTAGTTGCCTCTTCTATAGTATCGTTTATAATGGTAAAATCATACTCCCCCACTGCTTTTATCTCATCTTTTGCATTATCTATGCGATTAAGTATAACTGACTCATCATCTGTAGATCTTGCACGTAGTCTTCTCTCTAACTCATCTAGTGTAGGAGGAGTAATAAAAGCTGATGTTGTAATATCATTCATCTTTGCACGAACAAGTCTATGTCCTTGGACATCAATATCGAAGATAACAAGTTTACCATCTTTTAGTGCCTCTCGTACAGGTTTCAGTGATGTTCCATAGTAGTTACCATGCACAATAGCATACTCTAAAAAGTTTCCTGCCTTAATATCCTCTTCAAAACTCTCTTTTGTTACAAAAATATAGTCAACTCCATCTCTCTCCCCTACTCTAGGTTCTCGTGTAGTTGTAGATATTGAAAAGTAGTACTCACCTATATCTTTTGAAGCACTATTGATAATAGTACTTTTACCTGCACCACTTGGGCCAGATAGTACCAATATTGCACCTTTTTGCATCATCTCTTACCTTTTAATTTTATTTTTATCTCTATCTCTTTACCTTTGAGTAACTTTTTTTTCTGCTTTTTTGTCAAGTTAATCATCGCTATCTCTATAGCTTCATTTATGAGTATCTGCTCTTCTATCTCTTTCTCTTCACTATTTGAGTTAATCTCTTCAACAACTTCATCCATTTCAAGTAGATCTTTTATCTTCTCCAACTCATCTATATCTAAGATTGCACTACTTCTATTTTGCTCTTTTACATCAGAGATTATATCTATGATTTGACTTGGTAAAAAAGGTTTACTCAGAGTTCTATCAAACTCTATCATCTCATCAGATTTATAAGAAAAAAATACCTTTAAAAGAGTATCTAACCCAAATAAAAACTCTTTTTGTTCTTCCCTATAAGACTCTTCATCTACAAAGACAATATCATAGCTACACTCATCTTTAAGATTATCCATACTATCTATCTCATCTATTGAGATATCATCATCTTTTGAGATATCATAAAAAAGTCTAGAGACAACAGGATTGGTATTTATAAGTAAAATGTGCATATATTTATCCATTGATTATATTATGAATATTATAATATAAATCTAGTTAGTATTTGATTTTTATAAATTATAGAATAGTTATTTAAGAGTGGTACACCCATCAGGATTCGAACCTGAGACCTTCGGTACCGCAAACCGATGCTCTATCCAGCTGAGCTATGAGTGCACATTTAAAATGTAGTTGCGATATTTGGAACATAATTATAGCAAAGTAAACTTTATTTTTCAAGTTTACTCTAAAATAAATCTATTTTTTATTTTTAAGTTTATCAATTTTTATAATAAGCTCTATCTTTGAGATAGGAATATTTAATTTTTGAGATATATCTTTTTTACTCTCTCCTTGATTGATGAGCTTCATAACATCATCTGTAGATGAAAAATTTTCTACTACTTCAGTTACTGCAACACGTGAAGCTTTATAGTTATCAATAGTTATATCTTTTACTGATATTATCTCTTTTAGTTTTTTATTTTCCATACTTAGTTTATAGTTTTTACTCACCAATATAAAAAATATCATCATCAATACAATCAATAATCCAATTAAAATCATATCTATACTTGTCATTTATGCTACCTCCAAAATAATAAATAGTATAAACACAAAACCCAAGTATCCATTTACTGTAAAGAAGGCTTTATCTATCTTAGTAAAATCTTTATTGACTATGTAGTGTTCATATGTTAGCATTATAGCTGACAATAGTACTGCTATCTTTGCATATATACCTAAACCTGCATCTATAACAAATGCTATCCAAAAGAGTATAGTCAATATGTGAAAAACTTTTGCTATTAGCATTGTCTTTTTTGCTCCAAATGTTGAAGGTATAGAGTGTAAGTTATTTGCTTTATCAAACTCTATATCTTGCAATGAGTATAGTAGATCAAACCCTGCTACCCAAAACATGACACCTATGGCAAGATAGATTGACCAGATAGTAACTTCACCACTTACAGCTACCACACCTGCTATAGGAGCAAGTCCTAAACTAACACCAAGTATAAGGTGAGCAAGAGCTGAAAATCGTTTAAATAGTGTATATGCACCAAGTACCAGCAAGATAGGCACAGACATTTTAAATGCCAAATCATTAACAAAATATGCTACAACCATAAATATGAGTGCATTTATAGCTATAAAAACCACCATTTGTATATTTGATACCCTGCCATCTACTGACGGACGACCTTTTGTACGAGGATTCAATATATCTACATCTCTATCGAGATAACGATTGACTCCCATGGCAAAATTACGTGCGCTAACAGCTGCTAATGCACCCAATAAAAGAAGTCTCCACCCAAACCAACCATCTGCACCTACTAACATAGCTATAAAGATAAAAGGCAAAGAGAAGATAGAGTGTTTAAACATCACAAGCTCTGAAAAATCTAATATTAATTTTTTTATATTATTCACTATTTAATACTCTCCACTTACTAACTATGGATGTGGAATTTTGATTTTTGAGTTTAAAGACCAAGCTATAACTGTTACCAAAATAGCTAAAATATATCCACTACCTATAACTCCATATGCTGTAAGTAGATAAAGAACCCATAACAAGATAGCTCCAAGAGGAGTTGGCACACCCTCAAAATACTTCTCTACCTCACCCACATCTACTTTAAGATTGAACTCAATTAAACGTCTTAGTCCGTTGATTATGTACCATATAAATACAACTCCTAAGATAAGCTCATCTATTCCAGAGATATCAATATAGTGTTTGATAGCATAAAATAGTAAAAATGCAGGCATAACAACAAATGATAGAAAGTCAGCAAAAGAGTCAAGCTGTATTCCATATTCAGTAGATAGTTTATATTTACGAGCCAATTTACCATCTGCTATGTCACAAGCTCCACC
The DNA here is from genome assembly GCA_027045015.1 of Sulfurovum sp. GTDB lineage: Bacteria > Campylobacterota > Campylobacteria > Campylobacterales > Sulfurovaceae > Sulfurovum. Next base: position 126 of record JALUBF010000037.1, on the reverse strand, counting down.
AATCCACGCCAATACAATAGCTGTAAAAAAATCACCCTTTACTATAAAATATATAGCCATTACACCCATTGTAATATTGAGATATGTAACTATATTAGCTATATTAAAACGGTTATTTTTATCAAA
>JALUBF010000036.1:25334-28154 GCA_027045015.1 Sulfurovum sp. | reverse complement strand
TTAATGGAAACAGAGATAAAACAAGCTAATTATGAAGAAATAAAAAATGCATTAGAAGGTGTTGATGCTATCTATTATCTCATACATTCATTAAATATTTCAAATGGTAATTTTATTAATCAAGATAATGAAATGGCTGAACTCATAAGCTCTGCTGCAAAGGAAGCCCATGTAGAACAGATAATTTATCTAGGAGGGCTTGGTGTAGATAATCCAGATCATCCACTTTCAGATCATTTGAAAAGTCGCCATGAAACGGGAGAGCATCTACGAAAATATCATCAAAATGTAACAGAATTTAGGGCTGGCGTTATTATAGGTGAGGGTTCTGCTAGTTTTGAACTCATACGCGCTTTAAGTGTAAAGCTTCCCTTTATTCCACAACTTGGTAAAGATGAAGGATATTGTCAACCTATATTTGTGAATGATGTTATTGAATATCTACTTTATGCACTAATGAATCAAAAATATTATGGAAAAATAGCTGAAATTGGATGTGATGAAGTATATCACTATAGTGATATTGTAAAAATTTATGCTGAAGTGGTAAATCACAAATATTTAAAATCTTTCACAATTCCTTTTGCAAATATAATTTTACATCCATATATTATAAGTTGGTTTGCATCAAGAATGTCTGGTATGCCTTATATACTGGTATATCGTCTTATTGAAGGAGCATTTTGTGATGCTATTGTATATGATTTTCCTATAAACAACATAGATCCCAATGTACCCATTAAGCCACTATCATTTAAAGAGTCACTCCGTATAGCTGCAAAACGGAGCGAAGAAGGCTATATTCATAGTATTTGGTCAATTCCTTTTGAACAATCTGTACTTAATTCTAAAACAAAAAAGCAATTTTATAAGTTAAGTTCTCAAGAAGTAGATGGGTTAATTCATGATGAATTTTCTATAACAATTAACGCTAAAGATATGGATAAAGTTTTTAATAGAATAAAATCTATTGGTGGAAAAAATGGTTATTATTCTACACAATGGCTATGGAAAGTGCGTGGTTTTATAGATACACTTATGGGTGGACCAGGATTAAACAACTGTGTACGGCGTAATCCCAAGCTTTTGCGTGTTGGGGATCATATAGATTTTTGGATTGTTACATATTATAAAAATGCACCTAATCATAAAGTTCTTCGTCTTAAAGCAAATATGAAGACACCAGGAAATGCATGGCTTCAATTTAGTATTGATCGAATAAAAGGTGATTCTAAAGCAGTTGTTTCCATGCGTCCCTATTTTGACCCATCAGGAATATTTGGATATATATATTGGTATATTCTCTATCCTATTCATAAAATTATCTTTAATCAAATGATTCGGAATATCTCGAATTTAAATTCAAAGCACAATTTTCCCATTTAGAAAATTGTACTTTTAAATCTTTATATTTTACTGATAAAGATAAAGATATAGTTGAGATCTTAGATAAAAGAACCCATAGCTATTTTACCACCAATCTCTAATCTGTCAACTACTTTTTTACTATCTAAATCTACTTTAACAAGGGCTCCCTCTTCGGTTAGGAATAGATAGAAGTATCTGCCATCATTTGAGAAGTGGTATTGAGGATGAGATTGAGTCTGCACTTTTCCTATCTTATCTGCCCCTAAATTACTTACATCAATATCTGCAATTTTTGTATCTGTGTCTGTATTCATTACTGTAATAAATTTATCTTTATGGTTAATAACCACTGCAATATTACCTAAATGACCATGCTCCATCTGTGCAGTATGCCCTGCACCTTTTCCTGCTTTGAGGGTTTTAATAATACGCATAGGGTCACTAGAATAGTCAACTACAAATAGTGTTCCCTCGTCTGAACCAACATAAATTTTTTGAGTTCTTTTGATAAAATTTAAGTGGTGAATACCCATTACATCTTTAGAGAGTCCACTTTTTTTAAGTTCTAAATTTTCTAAAAGTTTTAAACCCTCATCAGGTGAAAAGTATAGCTTCATTACAGATGGATATGCACTATCTGAGCCTTCTGCTGTTGCGTAAAAAATAGGATATGTATTGTCGTCGCCACCTTTATCGTGCTGTCCATCATTATGCTTATGTCCTGCATGACCATGCTCTTTAGGTGGAATAAGATTATGAACAGGAGAAGGAGTATCTAATTCATTTACAACTTGTGTACTATAGGTAGTACCATTCTTCACCAACTTGTAAGTTATAATCTTCATAGCTTGTCTATCTATTAATACGAAATGGTCTCTATCTAGCCACTGTGGATGCCCAGAAGCAAGTGTACCACTAGATACATAGCTATGTCCACTAGTAGTAGGTTGTGTAACTATATTTCTGCCAGCTGTAGTTAAGAGTTTATCTGTTCTACCATCTATGATTGCTATCATAGGTTTATCTGTTCCTGATACAGAAACTAAGCCTGTTTCCTCTTCTACATCTATACTTCTTGGGTGAAATGGTAAATCAATAGTATTTGTTATAGAGTTAGATGAACTATACATTACATCTATAGCATTACTGCCTCTATTATCTATATACATTTTTTTATCACTATTATGCATTTGACCATGTGTTTTAATTACTTCAGCTGCATATGTTTTTTGGTGTCCTGTATATATTTCATCTTTCAACTCCATATTGTCTACATCAACAACATCTACTCTGTTGTTTGCTTTATCTCCAAAATATGCAACTGTATCTTTGCTTTTATCTCCAATAGAGCCTCCACCACCACATCCAACTAATGCTAAAATAGCACTAGAGAGTATTACACTGTTTAAACTTTTTCTCATTTTTTTCCTTTATTTTTTATTATACTGTATT
>JALUBF010000036.1:0-25234 GCA_027045015.1 Sulfurovum sp. | reverse complement strand
TCTATAACAAGTCTAAGATTACCATTATTGACAATATCATCTAGAGAGTATAGTGTAAGTCCTATTCTATGGTCAGTAAGTCTATTTTGAGGGTAGTTATAGGTACGTATTTTCTCTGAACGTGAACCTGAACCTACTTGAAGTTTTCTTTGGCTAGATGTTTCAGCTAACTGTTTTTCAAGTTCTGCTTCATATACTCTTGCTTTTAATACTTTCATAGCTTTATCACGGTTTTTATGTTGTGATTTTTCATCTTGTATAGATACTGTGATACCTGTAGGTATGTGAGTAAGTCTTACGGCTGAGTCTGTAGTATTGACACATTGTCCCCCACAGCCACTAGCACGAAAAACGTCCATTCTTATCTCATTTGGTTTTATATTCACCTCTACATCATCAACTTCAGGGATAACTGCTACTGTAATGGCTGAAGTGTGTACACGTCCTTGAGTCTCAGTATCTGGTACACGTTGTACACGGTGGATACCTGCTTCATATTTGAGTTGAGAATATACACCATCACCTTTAATAAGTGCTATCACCTCTTTGTATCCACCTGCTGTACCATCACTAGTACTCATCAGTTCTATTTTCCAGTTTAATTGCTCTGCATAACGTGAATACATACGGAAAACATCTGCTACAAATAGTGCTGCTTCATCTCCACCTGCACCTGCACGAAGTTCTAGGTAAATATTTTTATCATCATTTGGATCAGAAGGAATCATAAGAATTTTAATCTCATCTTCTAACTTTGGAAGCATAGGTTCAAGTTCAGATAGCTCCTCTTTTGCTAGTTCACCTAGCTCACTATCTCCTAAAAGCTCTTTATTTTCTGCTATAGAATCAGCAGTCTCAATATATATTGTTGCTTTCTCTACAAGTTTTGCTAAGTTTGATTGCTCTTTACTTAACTCTGTCATACGAGATATATCTGAAGCGATATCTGGAGAACTTAAAAGAGTATTTAACTCATTGTATCGGTCTATAAATGGTTGTAGTTTTTCTTTAAACATAGAATTAACTTTATGTTGGAATTATTGAAGGTATTATATGACAACTAGCCTTGAAAGCTAGTTGAATGAAGAGAAAAGATGCACTATGCTTCTAATTTATTTACCATTTTATGAAGACGGCTTACTTTTCTAGCTGCTGTAGATTTTTTAAGAAATCCTTTGCTTACTAAAGAGTGAATACTCTTATTTGCTACTTTAAATGCCTCTGTTGCTGCTGTTTTATCTGAAGACTCTACTGCTTCATTTACTGATTTAACAATATTTTTAATTCTTGTTCTATAGTATCTGTTTCTTTCTGTTTTTTTAGCAGTTACTAAAATACGCTTCTTAGCTGACTTGTTATTTGCCATTGTATGTCCTTTTTTAGGTGTGTTGTTACCACTCTGTTTAGAGTGAAAATAGTTCGCGAATGATATCTAAAAATAGATTAAAATTATATTAATTTTTATAAAAGTAAATATCGTATCAGTAATATTTGGTTAAAATAGAAATAAGTTATTTTTTTAAGGGAGTTATTTTGAAACTTTTTGGAACAGATGGGGTAAGAGGTAAAGCAGGTAAAAAAGTATCGGCGATAGACTCAATGCGTTTAGCTATGGCTACAGGAATATATTTTAAACAATTTGCAAAGACCAATAAGATACTTTTAGGAAAAGATACAAGACGTAGTGGCTATATGATAGAAAATGCCATTGTAGCAGGGCTTACTGCTGTTGGTTTTGATGTTATCCAAATTGGTCCTATGCCTACACCAGCTATAGCATTTCTTACAGATAATATGAGATGTGATGCAGGGATTATGATATCTGCATCACATAATCCATATTATGATAATGGTATAAAATTTTTTGATGCTGATGGAAATAAATTAAATAGAGATAAAGAGATAGAGATAGAGAAAATATTTTATGATGAAAAGTTAATAGCATCACATCAAGCAGTAGATAAAGCTATAGGAAAATCAAAACGTATAGATGATGTAATAGGTCGTTATATAGTACATATTAAAAATTCATTTCCAAAGGAACTTACCTTAGCAGGTAAAAGAGTAGTTATGGATTGTGCCAATGGTGCAGGCTATATAGTTGGACCTACTATTTTACAAGAGTTAGGAGCTGATGTAGTTGTAGTAGGCAATAAACCAAATGGATTTAATATCAATGAAGGATGTGGGGCTATGCACCCTGAATCTTTAGCACAAACTGTACGTGAGTATCGTGCCGATATAGGTATAGCTCTAGATGGTGATGCAGATAGATTGGTAATGGTAGATGAGAGAGGTGAGGTTATTGATGGTGATAAACTTATGGCAGTACTTGCAATACATCTAAAAAATCAAGGTACTCTAAAGGGTGATGGTATGGTAGCAACTGTTATGAGCAATCAAGGACTTGATGAGTATTTGGGTTCAAATGGATTAACTCTTTATCGTTCAGCTGTAGGAGATAAGAATGTAGTAGAGCTTATGCAGGAAAAAGGTATCAACTTTGGTGGAGAGCAGAGTGGTCACATAATTTTTTCTGATTATGCTAAGACAGGAGATGGTATCTCATCAGCACTACAGGCTTTAGCTTATTGGGTATCGACAGATAAAAAAGCAAGTGAAGTGTTTAACCCTTATGAGTCATATCCTCAAATACTTGTTAATCTTTTAGTTGATGAGAAGCGTGACTTTGATACTATCGAAGGATTTGATAAATTAAAGAAAAAAGTTGAAGATGCAGGAATGAGACACCTTTTTAGATACTCTGGAACAGAAAATAAGATACGTCTTTTGTTAGAGGGTAAAGATGAAGAATCACTTGAGAAGATGATGCATGAGTCTAAAGAGTTCTTTAAAAGAGTTCTATCCTAATGAGAATTTTTGTAATATTTCTTTTAGCTCTTTTAGGTACTTTTATAATTGATCAAAATATTAAAACCCTTTTTGTAGATGGTTACTACTTAGAGGGTAGTTGTATTAATCTTGAGCTTCACTATAACAGAGGTGTTGCATTTTCTATGTTTGATTTTATAGGAGATAAATTAAAGTGGATACAGATACTACTTGTTGTATCTATGTTATTTATTATATTTAAAGATAATTATATTAAGCGTTACCCATTTGCTTTAGGACTATTGGTTGGAGGAGCATTGGGAAATATATATGACCGTTTTATACATGAAGGTGTAGTAGATTATGTTGCATGGCATTGTGGTTTTAATTGGGCTGTATTTAATTTTGCAGATGTAGCCATAGACATTGCTGTTGTATGGATATTGGTTGTATCATACTTTTTCTCAAATCATAATAATGCATAATATAAAAGAGTTTTTACTTTATGCCTTATTGACCATTTTATCATTAAATACAGATAAAACGTTAAGAGAAAAGATCTCTTAAAGTACCATATCTACATCATCATGATCTTCGAAATATTTAAATATTTTATTGCGTTCTTCTTCACTATCTACTATGCAAGATGCGTTAAATGAGTGAAATTTACCAGTTTTTGATTTGTTTCCAAGTTGGCAAGTATGTTTTTTATCTCCCACTTCTTTCATAATGTACTTAATACACTTCTCAAGAGCATCTTTATCTCTACCAATAATTTTAAATCCCCATTGTGTTGGGTAGTCTATCTCTGGTCTATCAGGTGTTGTTTCATTCAATACTTTCATATCTTCTCCTATCTGTTAAAATCGCCAGAGTTTCCACCACTTTTATGCTCTAGCTGTATATTTTTTATTATCATTCCTTTATCTATAGCTTTTAACATATCATAGATAGTCAAAAGTCCTACACTAACACCAGTTAATGCCTCCATCTCTACACCCGTTTGTCCAGTAAGTTTAGCTGTAACTGTAAGTTTAAACCCTGGAAGCTTAGGAAGTTCTTCTATATCTGTTTTTACCGATGTAAGCATAAGTGGGTGGCACATAGGTATTAGTGTTGATGTCTGTTTTGTTGCTTGAATAGCTGCTATTACAGCTGTTTGAAGAACAGGACCTTTTTTTGCACTATTAGATACAACGGCATCAAAAGCTGGTTGTCCTACTTCTATTATGCCTGAAGCAGTAGCTATTCTAGTTGATGGCATTTTATCTCCAACATCTACCATTTTGGGTTTGTTTTGTTCATCAAGATGAGTTAAATTCAAAATATTTCCTCAATTTTTTAGTTATTTTAGCATAATAAATAATATAAATATATAATTTATGACGATTTTAATATAATTATAAATTACTTTTAACATCAAAAATAGTATACTTTTTATGAAATGATTAAGGAGAAATATGAACTATGCTTATCTAAGACAGATGCCAGACAATAAAAATATTTCTGAGCAACAACATAATATTCTCTCATTTTCATTGACTCAAACGTTGGAAATTGATAGAGAGGTAATAGAATATTCAAACAAAAATCACCCTATAGAAGAGAGAAAAAAGTTTGAAGAGTTTATGCACTCTTTGGAAGAAGATAGTAATATTATTATTGATACATTATCTATATTGAGTAATCGTGCTGAAGAGCTTATTAAGATTATTACATGTATGCTTAGTCGCAGAATAAATCTTTATATAGCAAGTAGTAAGATTCAACTTAGTAAGGAGACAACAGTAGTAGAGATATTTCCATTATTAAATGATCTTAGAGAAGCACAAAGAGACAAGTCTAATCAGATAGGACGACCTAAAGGTAGTCGTTCTGTATCTAAGTTTGACAAGTATCGATCACAAATTATTACTCTTTTACGAGATGGAGCAAATGTGAGTGCTATTGCAAGAGAGTTAGAAGTAAGTAGAAGTTCTCTTAAAGACTACATCGAATCAAGAAAGCTAAAAGAGTTTATAGATGGTTCTTGGATGGAATTAAATTCTACCAAAGAGATAGAAGGTGTGGATAATACTATATTGGTATGTCCATTTGAACAACACAAAGAAAAAAAGGATATCATAGATGCAAACAGCAGTAAATGAAGAGAACAAACCTAAAAAAAATCAGGCAAAAGAGTATCTTAAAGATTGGGTACCATATAGGATAAAGAGATATTGGGCATATATAATCGCAACAACTATGGCATTGGTAATACCATTTATTACTATTGGAGGTAATCACTTATTTTTACTTAGTTTTGACCATAAAAAATTAAATTTAGCAGGTGTAGCATTTGATATGCAAGAGTTATATCTTATGCCATTTTTATTGATGCTACTTTTTCTTGGGATATTTGCAGTAACAGCAGTAGGTGGTAGAGCGTGGTGTGCATGGGCTTGTCCACAGACAATATTTCGTGTTATCTATAGAGATGGGATAGAGACTAAACTTCTTGGACTTCGTAAGCGTATTAAAAATAAGCAAAAAAATCCAGATATGAGTAAATCTGAAAATCAAATAAAAAAAGTTATTGCTATTTTATTATGGTCTATTTTGGCATTTTTAGCAGCAGCTGACTTTATGTGGTTTTTTGTTCCTCCTGAAGATTTTTTTAAATATATGGCAAATCCATCTGAACATATGATTCTTGTAGGAATGTTAGTGAGTATTGCACTATTTATCATAGTAGATGTTGTATTTATTAAAGAGAACTTTTGTGTATACATTTGTCCTTACAGCCGTGTACAATCTGTACTTTATGATGATGATACTATTATGGCTATCTACGATCCTCATCGTGGTGGAGATATATATCAAGGTCATGGAAATGATAGAAAAAAAGTTTATAGTAAAACAAAAGATCTTAGAGCTGCTGAACCTACTTCAGAGTGTACAACTTGTGAGAGTTGTGTAACTGTATGTCCTACACATATTGATATTCGTAAAGGGTTACAACTTGAGTGTATCAACTGTCTTGAGTGTGTAGATGCTTGTACTACAGTTATGGGTGCATTAGGTAAACCTTCTTTGGTAAAATGGTCAAGTGAAAAAGAGACTATAGCTCAAGCAGGAAAAACAAATTATCTTAGACCTAAGGTAATTGCATATATTACAGTATTGGCTATTGTTCTTGTATCACTATTTGTTATGGGAAGTAAAAAAGAGCATATGTTACTAGATATTAACAAAGGTCAAAGACTTTATAAAATACTACCTCATGGTGTTGTGAGAAATGACTATATCTTTATGTTCTCAAATACAGATAGCAAAGATCATACATACTACTTTGACATTGTTGGTAATGATAAAATTAAGATAAAAAGACCAACTAAACCATTTAAAATACCAGCTGGTAGAAAAAAGAAAAAAGTAGTTGTTTTTGAAACAGATGTATCTCTTGTAACAAATACACGTAAAGATACACCTATTCCTGTAAAAATAAAAGCTTATGCTGTAGATGACAAGAAAAAAATTATTATTGACAGACAAGCAGTATTTGTTTATCCAAGAGCAGATTTAATTAAAAAATAAGAGGTAAAGAATGAAGAAAGTATTAGTTTTAGGTGGTGGTTTTGCTGGTGTTGAAGTAGCTATTTTTTTAAGAGAACAAGAGATAGATGTAACACTTATTAGTGATAGAGATTATTTCTATATCTATCCTACATCTATATGGATACCAACGGGAGAGCTAAAAAGAGAAGATGTCTCTATTCCTCTCGATAAGTTAGCTAAGAAACATGATTTTGAATTGATAATTGATCCTGTTGAGAAGTTTGAAGCATCTCAAAAGAGAGTAACTCTATCTAGTGGTAGAGTTATTGATGATTTTGAGTATATTGTTGTAGCTTTAGGTCAAGATAAGATACAGATGAATGGTATGGAACATACATTATCTATCTGTGGTAAGCCTGATGAGGCAACAGCACTTCATGAAAAGCTTGAAGCACTTGTGTCAAAAGAGAGTGGTAAGATAGCTATGGGCTTTGGTGGTAATCCTAAAGATACTTCAGCAGTACGTGGTGGACCTGCTTTTGAGGTATTATTTAATGTTCATAATTTCTTAGATGAGAAAGGTATTAGAGATAATTTTGAACTTACATTTTTTGCACCTATGGAAAAACCTGGTATAAAAATGGGTCATAAGGCTGTTGCCATGATGGATAAAATGTTTAAAAGAACAAATATCAATAAAAAAGTAGGCTCTAAAATTACTACTTTTGTAGAAGATGGTATAGAGTTTGAAGATGGTACTAAGATAGAGTCTGATTTAACTATGTTTATCTCAGCAGGTACAGGACATAGTATATTAAGAGAGTCAGGATTGCGACTTAGTGAAGCAGGATTTGTTGTGACTAATGAGTATAATGAGATAGAAGATTTTGATGGTATCTATGCCATAGGTGACTCTGCTTCACTTATGGGACCAGATTGGAGAGCAAAACAAGGACATGTCGCAGAAGTTATGGCAAGAAATGTAGCCTATAATATCAATGCTAAAATAGAAAAAATATATTCAAAAAGAAGCTATAAAGAGCATATAAATATATTATGTGTTATGGATACAGGTGATGGTGCTGCTTTTGTATATAGAGATAAAAATGGTAGCAAGATGATACCTATGCCTATTGTTGGTCATTGGATGAAAAAGGGGTGGGGTTGGTACTGTCGTAACTCCAAACTAGGGAAAATACCTCGTATTCCTGGAATGTAAGAATTAAAGGAAATATATAAATGAAACAAATTACAGTTATGGAACAGTATCCAGTATTTACTTTGGAGATTGATAAAAAAGAAACAAGTTTTTGTAGTGTAGATGAGATTATCGCTTATTTAAAGATTAAGATAGAAGAACACCCAGTAGTAGTAGTTATTGGTGTTTTTGATCACTATGCACATACTTCAAGTTTAGAAGTTGGTGAGATAGCTGACAATATTCAAGATGCTAAAAATCTTATTTTTTGTTTTGGTAAAGTTCTGCCTAAACCAGAGGTTATGGCTGTAAGACCACGCTCTTTTGGTATAGTAGATATAGGTGAAAGTTTTGTAGTTAGTTTTATGGAAGCACCAAATCCTGATGCGAATGCAGCTATGGAGAGTTGGGTAAAATCTATAGCAAATAAGTAATATTTGTAATTAAGACTATTTTTATCCTATTTAATATATAATGCTCTTATTAAAATATTTAAAGGATATTAAATGGCAACAGTAACATTTAAAAATGACATCGTATGTAACCTTGGTGGTACAGAAATTAATGTAGGTGATACAGCACCAGTAGTAACAGTAGTAAATTGTGATCCAATGCTTCAAAATGAGCAAGTAGGTGGAGAGGGTAAAGTTCAACTTGTAGTTGCAGTTCCTTCACTTGACACTGGTGTTTGTGATGCAGAGACTAGAAGATTTAATACAGAAGCAGCAGCACTTGAAGGTGTTGAGGTAATTACTGTATCTATGGATCTTCCTTTTGCAGCAGCAAGATGGTGTGGAGCAGCTGGTATTGAAAACCTAAAAGTATGTTCTGACTTTAGAAATAAAGATTTTGCTAATGCTTATGGTGTACTTCTTGCTGATGGTCCTTTAGCTGGTGTAACTGCTAGAGTTATATTTGTTATTGGTAAAGATGGAAAAGTTGCATATAAACAAGTTGTTCCAGAAATTACTACAGAACCAAATTATGAAGAGGCTATCGAAGCATCAAAACAAGCAAATGCATAATCTTTTTACTAAAAAGTAGATTATCAATCTTCTAAGAGAGACAATTTTGTCTCTCTATCAATATCCTCCTCTAATCTCATCTTCTTTATGTTAAAATTCATCTATTAAAATTATTTTAAACTTTTTATAGGGAGAGTTATGGCATTTACTCAAAAGCAGATAGATAAATATAATCGTCAAAAGTATATTGTAGAATTAGAAAAAATTTCAAAAAATATTTTTCGTATGTTACGAGATGATAGTGTAAATTCTAAAGATTTTATACTAAAATTTGAACAACTTAAAAAACGTTTCGATAAGAGAGTGGAAGTTCAACTAGATTCAGAGTATCATCAAGAGTTAAAATTATATATTATACGTTTATATAACTCAACATGTGAAAATAAAATATTTTCAGATAAAAACTTTGATGACATAAGAGAAGCTGAAATGAGTAATTTAAATCGTTTACAAAAGCTTAAAAATGGGGTATCATATAAAAAAGATAAACATAAATCAAAACATAAAAATGAAGATTGGGGATAGAAATATATGAAAATAAGATTATTAATTTTAGGTTTGATAGGTGCATTACTTTTAAGTTCTTGTAATAAATCAGTTAGTTATGGGAAAGTAGATAAAACAGCATATCCTACAAAAGAGTGTAATTATCAACTATCTCATCATACTGAACTTAGTGGCGCTCAGATAGATAAAATAGTTGTATATAAAAGTAAAAGAGAGTTATATGCTTATTCTAAGGGGAAACTTTTATATAGATTTACTATCTCTTTAGGTAAAAATGGAGATAAAGGCAATAAAATAAAAGCAGGGGATTATAGAACTCCTGAAGGGTCATATACTATTGTTCGTAAAAGATGTGATCCTAGACTTTATCGTTCACTAATGATATCTTATCCTAGTAAGGCAGATAAAGCTAGAGCATCAAAATTAGGTGTAAATGCTGGAGGATACATCACTATACATGGACAACCGAAATGGAATGCAGATGGACATGGTGATGCTTATACTCTATCTCATGATTGGACAGAAGGCTGTATGGCTGTTCCCAATAAGGATATGGATAAACTTTGGATAGCAGTTAAAAATGGAGTAAAGATAGATATTCACCCATAATTCAGTAGAATATGATAAAATTTACTAAAAGAAACTGAACTAAAAAAAGGAAAATTATGAAAAAAAATATTGTACTATTTTATTCTATTTTTATCTCATCACTCTTGATAGCGGGTGGCAATATGGCTACTAGATTACCTAAAGTAATTAGCATACCACACATATTTTGTAAACAAGCCAAAATATATATAGAAAAAGATGTAAATCTTATGTGGCAAGATGAAGCATATGGAGATATTGAAGATGGAGCTCAAAAGCGTAACTATTCTGCACGAAAAGCTGGTACACATGCATACGCTTTAAGTTATTGTCGTAGATTAAATTATGCTGGATATTCAGATTGGAGACTACCTACTTCAGATGAGTTAACACATCTTCATGCACCACAAGGTAAGAAGTTTACATACTCTATAGATAATGATTTCTGGTCATCTACACCAGCAACAGAAGGTAGATATTATGTTGTATTCCCTGCTGATGCTATGAGATATGCACGTTCACCAAAACAATCAAACTATATTAGATGTGTAAGATGTACTGTAAATGATATAAAAAAGATAAAAAAATATTAGATAATTTTTATCTCCTCAATTAGAGAGATATTATATCTCTCTAGTACTCTTTTTTTTGCTAAATCTAGTAGATATTTAGCATCACTAAATGTTCCTTTACCTAGATTTACTAAAAAATTAGCATGAATCTTACTCCAAGCCATATCTCCTTTTCTAAATCCTTTAAGACCTACAGATTCTATGAGTCTACCTGCTGAATCACCTTTAGGATTCTTAAAAGCTGAACCTGCTGATGGCTCTTTGGGTTGATTATTTCGTAAGTTACATAAAGTATCATTTAGTTCTTGACTGTAACCTCGTGCTATCTTAAATCTTGCAGCCGTTACTATACCATTTAGTTTGGCAAATCTATATCCATACTCTATATCTGATTTATCTATCCATTTATCTTCTATCTTTAGACTATGAAGTATATTAAATATCTCATACTCTTTTATTCCAGCATTCATAGCAAGCATACCACCAAGAGTTCCAGGGAGTTTACTACAAAATTCAAAGCCAGATATATTATGTCTCTTAGCATAACTGACTATGCGACCAGATGGCATAGCTCCACCAATTTCAAGTATATTGTTTTCCTCTTTAATATAAGCAAAATCTTTACTAAGCATCATAAGAGCTGGAGGAGAAAGAGAGAGGAGTAAATTATTTGCTCCTCCTATGATATATCTATCAGTAGGGATAACATCATATTTTTCTATCATCAGAACTTCAGTAGGAGAACCCACTTTTATACTAGAGTATTTAGAAAAATTAATGGTTTTTAAAAACATTAACTATTCCGTAAAGTTTTATACTCTTTAGGTATCAAATAATCCAAAGTTTTTATAGGTGTATCCCACATATTATGTTCAAACCCTATTTGATATAGTTTATCAAGAGCCTTGAGTTGTAGTTCACTAAGCTCTACTGACTCATCTGATGCATACATATCGAGGTATTTTATAAGCATTTTATCAGAGATACGTACCAAATTATCATTTTCTAGTTTAGTACATAGCTCCTCTTTTTTCTCATTGGCAACTTTAACACCATCTATAAGTATATTTTCTATATCTATAGCACGATTAAGTGGAAGACTCCTACGTATAGCCATACCACCAAGAGGAAGAGGTAGTCCCTCTCCTGCTAACTCTACCCAGATGTCCCATATCTCTTTTTCTACCTCTAAACTATCATCAAAATCCAATATAGACTCATGTATGAGAACTCCTGCATCTACCTCTCCATTAACTACAGCATCTTCTATCTCTAAAAAATCCATATATATAGGACGAGCTTCAGGGTAGTATAGTCTAAATAACATAGCATTTGTAGTGTATTTACCAGATAGAGCTACTTTAAAATTACGTTTTAGTTTTTTATCTTTACGTCGAATGAGCTTTGGTCCATACCCCTCACCAAAACTTACAGCAGTACGAAGTAGAGCGTAATCATCTTTGATAAGTGGATACATTCCAAAACTTATAGCACTTACATCATAAGTACCTTTAAGTGCTTCAATATTTAATGTTTCTATATCTAGTCCAACATTTTCAAACTCATAATCTTTTGTATCTACCCATCCAAATTTAATAGCATAGTACATAAAAATATCATCAGCATCAGGAGAGTGGGCAAGTTGTATAGTCTTTGGCATAGTTTTACCTTATTTTTATAATTTTACTATTTTAGCATAAGGCTACATAGGGTTTTATTGGAGATTAACTATTTTCTTGATAAATAATACTCCATTCATCAAAAGGAAGTGCTTCAAATCCAATTTTTTCTATATCATATTGGTATCGACTAGATACAGTAACTATAGTTACTTTTTCTATTTGATGCTCTTTATATAGATTAAATCTATTTTGTGATTTTACCCAAAGGCTATCTTCACTCTCAAATGGTGCTGATATTATTAACTCATTATTGTTTATAATGTAGCTATGTATTCCTAATGTTTCTATATAAATATTATTTTTAATAAGTGTAAGAGCTATCATAGAATCAAATTGTATTATAAATGGTTCACCTATTGTTAGATATTTTGCAAAAGCAAAATCAAAAAGAAGCATTTTTTTACCAGATTGTTTTTGAGAGTTCTCAAGAAATATAACAATCTTCTCTTTTGTAAACTCTTTAATAGTTTTATATAGCCAATCTTTTGATATTTTGAATTTCTCTTTTGCAAAAGTATATATTTGGTTGATTGTAATATATTTTGTATGGTGTTGAGCTAATATAAGTAGAAGTTTCTGTTCTTGTATGTTAAAAGAGCTTTGAAAAAAGTTTTTCATACCAAGATGGCTACTCTTTTGTGAACGTGCAATAGCAGGAAGTGTTCCCGAACGTATAAAATGGTTAAAACCACGTTTTTGTATGGAGCTATTTTCAAATGCTAAAAACTCTTCATAGTCCAGAGGAAATAACTCTTTAGAGGAAAAACTATTTTTTTCTATTGAAATATGTGTAATGACAATAAGTTGTTGAACGCTAGGAAAGGAACTTAACAGAGCATCGCTATAGTGATCCAATACTAAAATATCAATATTATTTTTTATAATATATCTTTTTAAAATATCACTTTCAATTGAATTTAAAATTAGATTTGGATTTTCAAAATCTATATAGAGTATTTGTTCATTGTTATGCTCTAAAAGATAATCTAAAACAATAGCTGTTTTTCCTGCTCCACGTACACCAAAAATATTTAGTTTTCTATCATCTTTTGAGATATGATATTTTCTTGGTATAAAAATCTCATTTTTAGGTAATTGAGCTTCATAATATTCAAGTAATTCCATTTTTATCCTAAAGTTTCCTTTTAAAAAGGAAGTGTATTTGTTGATTATATCTACTTTTATTTTAAAGTTATTGTTCCTTTTAAAAAATTTAGATATAATTATTGTTCCTAAATTTAGTTAGAGGATTAATCCCCTGTGTTTTAGGCACCTTGGCTTTGCCATGCTAACGAGTTCTTTAAAGGTAAAATATGGAAAAAATTAGATTGAAGCTTAAAGCTTATGATCATAGAGTATTAGACAGATCAGTTGCTGCTATAGTAGATGCAGTTAAACGTACAGGTGCAGAGATTAGAGGGCCAATTCCAATGCCAACTAAGATCAAGCGTTACACAGTACTTAAATCTCCACACGTAAATAAAGATGCACGTGAGCAGTTTGAGATTAGAGTTCACGGAAGAATGATTGATATCGTTTCAGCAACTTCAGATACTATTGATTCACTTATGAAATTGGATCTAGCACCTGAAATAGAAGTTGAAATCAGATCAATGGATAAGTAGGAGTATAGAATGGAATTTATTATTGAAAAAATTGG
The DNA here is from genome assembly GCA_027045015.1 of Sulfurovum sp. Taxonomy (GTDB): domain Bacteria; phylum Campylobacterota; class Campylobacteria; order Campylobacterales; family Sulfurovaceae; genus Sulfurovum. The sequence goes on along the minus strand of JALUBF010000036.1, from coordinate 11,633 downwards.
TATGAGCAGAACTGTTGATGTACCAAGTGTTCCTGTTACTCTTCTTAAAGTTATCGATACAAAAGTTTGTGAAGTGAGAGAAGACGGTAAAGCACTTGTTGCATATAACTCAAGTAAAAAACTAAATAAGAGCATTGAAGGTCAACAGACTAAATTTGGTGTATCTAAAGAGTTTAACAAATTTATGACTATCGAAGTTGCTGAAGGTACTGAAGCAGGTGATTTGAATGTGGCTATATTGGCTGAAGCAACACTTGTAAAAACATCTTTAGATACTAAAGGTAGAGGTTTCCAAGGTGGTATGAAACGTCACGGATTCGCTGGTGGACCTGCATCACATGGACATAGATTTGGTAGAAGAATTGGTTCTATAGGTAATGCTGAATGGCCTGGACGTGTTCAAAAAGGTAAAAAAATGCCTGGACAATATGGTAACACAAAAACAACTGTAAAAAATGATGTAATCTCATTCGATGCTGAAAATGGCATCTTAGTATTAAAAGGTTCAATCCCTGGACACAATGGTGCTAGAGGATTAGTAAGGATAGTTAAATAATGAACACAACAGTAATTAAAACAACAGACCTTCCACAAGCATTTTTAGAAGTTCACCCACATAACCTTTACCTTTATTGTAAAGCGTATGCAGCTGGACTTAGAGCAAATACTGCTCAAACTAAAAACAGATCTGCAGTAAGTGGTGGTGGTAAAAAACCATGGGCTCAAAAAGGTGGAGGACGTGCAAGAGCAGGTTCAACTAGATCTCCTATATTTGTAGGTGGTGGTGTTGCATTTGGTCCAAGTACAAATAAAAACTATGATCAAAAAGTAAATAAAAAACAAAAAAAACTTGCTCTTTATCATGCAATTGCTGAAAAAGTTGCAAATGAGAAAGTATTTGTTGTAGATAGTATCTCAATAGAGTCTGGTAAAACAAAAGATGCTACAGCATTTGTAAATGAACTTGGACAAAGAGATGTACTTGTAGTTAAAGAGATGATTGACGATAAAACTTTCTTATCATTCAGAAATCTTCAAAATGCATATCTTATCGAACCAAATGAGCTTAATGCTTACCTTGCTGCTGCATATCACTCAATCGTGATTGAAAAAGCAGTATTTGATAAATTGACAAAAGAGGCTTAATATGGCAGATATTACAGATATTAAATCAATTATGTATACAGAGAAGAGTTTGGCTCTTCAAGAAGATGGTGTTATCGTAGTTCAAACAACTCCAAGAATGACTAAAAATGGTCTTAAAGAAGTGTTTAAAGAATTCTTTGGCATTAACCCACTTAAAGTAAACTCAATGAGAGTAAACGGTAAAGTGAAAAGATTTAAAGGTATTGAAGGGAAAAGACCAGATACTAAAAAGTTCTATGTTACTCTTCCTGAAGATGCACAAATCGAAAGCTTAGCGGTATAAGGATAGAAGATGGCAATTAAAACATATAAACCAACCACACCTTCACGTCGTTATATGACTAACCTTGATAGTGGTGATATAACTGCTAAAGCAAGTGTTAGAGCTCTACTTAAAAATCTTCCAAGATCAGCAGGTAGAAACAGTAACGGTAGAATTACTTCTCGTCACAGAGAAGCAGGTGCTAAAAAACTATACAGAATTATTGACTTTAAAAGAAATAAATTTAATGTTGAAGGTACTGTTGCAACAATCGAGTACGACCCATACAGAAACTGTAGAATTTGTCTTGTAAAATACACAGATGGTGATAGAAGATATATTCTTCAACCAAAAGGTCTTAATGTAGGTGATAAAATCATTTCTGCTGATACTGGTCTTGATATCAAAACTGGAAATGCAATGAAATTGATGAGTATCCCTGTTGGTACATTGGTTCACAATATTGAGATGAGTCCAGGTCATGGTGGTCAAATCGCACGTTCAGCTGGTGGTTATGCACAAATCATGGGTAGAGATGGTAAATACGTTTCACTTAGACTTCCATCTGGTGAGATGAGATATGTTCTTGGAGAATGTTTAGCAACTATCGGTACTGTAGGAAATGAAGATTTCTCTAATATTGTTATCGGTAAAGCTGGTCGTTCAAGACACCTTGGTATTAGACCACAAACACGTGGTTCAGCAATGAACCCTATTGATCACCCACACGGTGGTGGTGAAGGTAAAACTAACTCTGGTAGACATCCAGTATCTCCATGGGGTACTCCTGCTAAAGGGTTTAAAACACGTAAAAAACAAGCTAGTGATAAACTTATTATCTCTAGAAAGAAAAAGTAAGGGGCTAAGATATGGCAAGATCGACAAAAAAAGGTCCATTCATAGATGGTCACCTAATGAAAAAAGTGCTTAGAGCAAAAGAAGAAGGTTCTCATAAAGCGATTAAAACTTGGTCAAGAAGATCAGTGATTTTCCCTGAGTTTATCGGTTTAACAATTAATGTTCATAATGGTAGACAATTTGTACCAGTATTTGTAACAGAGAACCATGTAGGTTACAAACTTGGTGAATTTGCACCAACTAGAACATTTAAGGGCCATAAAGGTTCTGTTCAGAAGAAGGTAGGTTAATATGAGTAGAGCATTATTGAAATTTGTAAGAGTATCTCCTACAAAAGCTAGACTTATCGCTAGAGAAGTACAAGGTATGAATGCTGAACTTGCACTTGCAGCGTTAGAGTTTATGCCAAATAAAGCAGCAGGCATCATATCAAAAGTAATTGCATCAGCAGTTGCAAATGGTGATTATGAACCAGAAGAGGTAGTTATCTCTTCTTGTAGAGTTGATAAAGCAGCTGTAATGAAAAGATGGAGACCAAGAGCTAGAGGTACTGCTTCTAGAATCATTAAACCAACAGCACATATTCTTGTAGAAGTTGCTGTACCTGAAAAAACTGAGAAGGACGCGTAATGGGTCAAAAAGTAAATCCTATAGGTCTTAGACTTGGAATTAACAGAAATTGGGAATCAAGATGGTTTCCAGCTAAAGGTAGAACAGCTGATTTTATCGCTGAAGATTATAAAATCAGAAAATTCTTAAAAAAAGAGCTTTTCTATGCAGGTGTTTCTAACATCATTATTGAAAGAACAGTTAAAAAATTAAGAATCAATATTGTAACTGCACGTCCTGGTATTATCATTGGTAAAAAAGGTGCAGATATTGAAAAATTGAAAGCAACACTTATCAAAATGCTTGGTAAAGATGTAGCTATCAATATTAAAGAAGAGAAACGTCCTCAAGCTTCAGGTCAATTGGCTGCTGAAAATGTTGCTACTCAACTTGAAAGAAGAGTTGCATTTAGACGTGCTATGAAAAAAGTAATTCAAGGTGCATTGAAATCAGGTGCAAAAGGGATTAAAGTTTCTGTATCTGGTAGACTTGGTGGTGCTGAAATGGCTAGAACTGAGTGGTACTTAGAGGGACGTGTTCCATTGCATACACTTAGAGCTAAAATTGATTATGGTTTTGCAGAAGCACATACTACTTATGGAATTATTGGTATTAAAGTATGGATCTTCAAAGGTGAAGTACTTGCAAAAGGTATTCAAGCTGAAGCACCAGAAGAGAAAAAAGGTGGTCGTAAACCACGTCAAAAGAGAGGTGAATAACAATGTTAATGCCTAAAAGAACAAAGTGGAGAAAGCAACAAAAAGGTCGTAATCGCGGTAAGTCTTTCAATGGTAATAAAATCGAATTTGGTGATATTGCTATTAAAGCAGTTGAAGCTGGTAGAATTGATTCACGTCAAATTGAAGCTGCTCGTATTACAATGACTAGAAAAATTAACAGAACTGGTAAAACTTGGATTAGAGTTTTCCCTGATAAGCCTCTTACAGCTAAACCACTTGAAACAAGAATGGGTAAAGGTAAAGGTGCTGTTGATAAATGGGTAATGAATATTAAGCCAGGAAGAATTATCTTTGAAATGGCTGGTGTTGATGAAGCACTTGCTAGAGAAGCATTTACACTTGCAATTCATAAAATGCCATTTAAGTGTAAAATCATCGCTTTAAAGGATTCAAATGAACTATATTGATATTAAAGATAAAAGCGAAGCAGAATTAACTGTTATGCTTAAAGAGAAAAAACTTGAGTTGTTTACTTTAACTGCAAAGCAAAAAACTATGCAATTAACTAATACTACTGAGTTAAGAGTAGCGAAAAAAGATATCGCTAGAATCCAAACAGCACTAACTGCTGTTAGATCGAAGTAAGGGGTCATTTATGTCAAAAAGACAAATAACTGGTACTGTGATTAAAAAGGCTGGAGATAAAACTGCTACTATTTTAGTAGAGAGAAGAGTTCTTCACCCAAGATATCACAAAACTGTAAAAAGATTTAAAAAATATCTTATCCATGATGAGAAAAATGATATTAATGTTGGTGATACAGTATCTGCAATTGAATGTAGACCACTTTCAAAAACAAAAAGTTTTAGACTTCTTGAGATAGTAAAAAGAGGAGAAGTGTAATGATCCAAGGTTTTACTAGATTAAATGTAGCAGATAACTCTGGTGCAAAAGAGATTATGTGTATTAAGGTTCTTGGTGGATCTAAAAGAAGATATGCTTCAGTTGGTGACGTTATCGTAGCTTCTGTTAAGAAAGCACTTCCTACTGGTAAAGTTAAAAAAGGTAAAGTTATTAAAGCTGTTGTTGTAAGAACAAAAAAAGAGATCCAAAGAGAAAATGGTTCACTTATTCGTTTTGATGATAATGCTGCTGTAATTATTGATGACAAAAAAGAACCAATTGGTACTCGTATTTTTGGTCCTGTAAGTCGTGAAACAAGACATGCAGGATTTATGAAAATTGTATCACTTGCACCGGAGGTATGGTAATGGCAAAGAAGTTCAAAATCAAAAAAGGTGACCAAGTAATGGTTATCGCTGGTGATGATAAAGGTACAACTGGAGAAGTTCTTCAAGTACTGACTAAAAAAGATGCAGTAATTGTTGCTGGTTGTAAAATGGCTAAAAAAGCTATTAAACCAAGTGAACAAAACAAAGAGGGTGGATTTGCAAATGTTGAAATGCCAATCCACATCTCAAATGTAAAAAAAGTAGAGGCATAATCTTATGAGTAGAATGAAGCAAAAGTACAATGACATCGTGCCTGCACTACGTGAAGAGTGTGGGATTCAAAACCCGATGCAGACTCCGAAGCTTGAGAAAATTGTTATCTCTGTAGGTGCTGGTGAAGAGGGGAAAGACTCTAAGCTAATTGCAAATATGACAGATACTATTTCACTTATTGCTGGTCAAAAAGCAGTAGTTGTTAATGCTAAAAAATCAGTAGCTGGTTTTAAAGCAAGAGAAGGTGCTCCATCAGGTATTAGAGTAACTCTTAGAGGTGAAAATATGTACACTTTCTTTGATAAACTAGTATCTATTGCTCTTCCAAGAGTAAAAGATTTTAGAGGAACACCTAGAAAAGGTTTTGACGGACGTGGTAACTATAACTTTGGTCTTCAAGAACAACTAATGTTCCCAGAAGTTGAATTTGATAATATCATTAAAACACACGGTATGAATATTACTATTGTAACAAGTACTGAATCTGATAAAGAAGGATTCGCGCTTTTAGAAAAGCTCGGAATGCCTTTTGCTAAAGGAAAGAACTAATGGCTAAGAAATCAATGATAGCTAAACAGAAGAGAGCACCTAAATTCTCTTCTCAAGCATATACAAGATGTAACATTTGTGGTAGACCTCACTCAGTATATAGAGACTTCGGTCTTTGTCGTGTGTGTTTAAGAAAAATGGCAAACGAGGGTCTAATCCCTGGTATGCGTAAAGCAAGCTGGTAAGGAGACAAACAGATGATGACAGACATAATTGCAGACTCTCTTACTCGTATAAGAAATGCTGCGCAAAGAAGACTAGACGTAACAACACTTCTTCACTCTAAAACAATTGAAGCAACAGTAGCTATTTTTGTTGAAAAAGGTTATTTAGAATCTTTTAAAGTAAAAGAAGATGGAAACAAAAAAACAATTAAAGTTGTTCTTAAATATGACGAGAATGAAAAAAGCGTTATTAATGAGATTAAAAAGATTTCTAAACCAGGTCGTCGTGTACACCAAGGTAAAGAAGCAATTAGAACATTTAAAAATGGTTATGGTACTTTAGTAGTTTCTACTTCTAAAGGTGTTATCGCTAATGATGAAGCTTATAAGCTTGGCGTTGGTGGTGAAGTAATCTGTAGTATTTGGTAAGGAGATAAGATGTCAAGAGTAGGAAAAAGACCAGTAACTGTAGCTAGTGGTATAGATGTATCACTAGACGGTACAAGTCTCGTGGCTAAGAAGGGCAATCTTGAAAAAAGACTTGAAACATATGGTAGAGTAGAAATCTCTATTGATGGATCTGAAGTAACTTTTACTAGAGTTGGTGAAGAGAAACAAGATGCAGCGTTCTGGGGAACATATAGAGCTTTATTTAACAATATTATTATTGGTTTAGATAAAGGTTATTCAAAATCTTTAGAGATTAATGGTGTTGGTTATAGAGCAGCTGTTCAAGGTAAAGTACTTAATCTTCAACTTGGTCATTCACATGATATCAATTATGATATCGCTGAAGGACTTGAAATTAAAGTTGAAAAAAATATTATTACTATTAATGGTACAGATAAACAAGCTGTTGGTCAAGCTGCAGCTGAGATCAGATCATTTAGACCACCAGAACCATACAAAGGTAAAGGTGTTAAATATACAGATGAAGTTATCATCAGAAAAGCTGGTAAAGCAGCTGGTAAGTAAGGGGCGAAAAGTATGTTAAAAAGTATTCAAAAAAGAAAAAATAAACTTCGCGCTCAAAGAAAAGCTAGAGTAAGAGGTAAAATCTTCGGAACAGATACTCTTCCTAGATTATCTGTATTTAAGTCTAATAAACACTTCTATGCACAAGCTATCAATGACACTGATGGTGTTACTTTAGCTTCAGTAGATGGCAGAAAACTTGGTTTAAAAGCTAATCAAGAAGATGTTAAAAAAGTAGCTGCCGAGATGGCTAAAGTACTTGCTTCTAAAAACATTGAAAATGTAGTATTCGACAGAAATGGTTACTTATACCATGGTGTTGTTGCATCATTTGCAGATGCTCTTAGAGAAGCTGGCATTAAGTTTTAAGGAAGCATGATGAATCGTAATCAAAATGAAGAAATCGAAAAAGAATTTGAAGAAGTAATTGTTAATATCGGTCGTGTTACTAAAGTTGTTAAGGGTGGTAGAAGATTTAGATTTACTGCTCTTGTTGTAATTGGTGACAAAAAAGGTACAGTTGGATATGGATTTGGTAAAGCAAAAGAAGTTCCAGATGCGATTAAGAAAGCTGTAGATGATGCACACAAGAATCTTGTGAAAGTAAACATCAAAGGAACAACAATAGCACATGATATTGAACATAAATTCAATGCTAGCCGTATCGTACTTAGACCAGCGTCTGAAGGTACAGGTGTTATTGCTGGTGGTGCTGCTAGACCAGTACTTGAGCTTGCAGGTATCCAAGATGTACTTAGCAAATCAATCGGTTCTAACAACCCAAATAACCTAGTAAGAGCAACAATTCAAGCACTTACTAGAATCAAAGCGTAAGGGGTAAAGTATGGGTTTACATAATTTACAACCTGCACCAGGTTCAACTAAAAATAGAAAAAGAGTTGGTCGTGGTCAAGGTTCAGGAACAGGTAAAACAGCTGGACGTGGTAACAAAGGTCAAAAAGCAAGATCTGGTTACTCAAGAAAAAGAGGTTTTGAAGGTGGACAAATGCCACTTTACAGAAGATTACCTAAAGTAGGTTTCACATCTAAAATTGAGAAACCTTATGTAATCAATGTAGAAAAAATTAAAGCAGTTGCAGAACTTGATGAGATTACTATTGAGTCTATCAAATCTGTACATAAACTAGGTAAAACTGTAACTAAAGTAAAACTTATTGGTTCTAGTGCAAAAGATCTTGCATCTAAAATCAAAGATGAAGCTGTTACAACAAGTGGAAAATAGTTATGAGTAATGCTTTAACTCAAAAAATCCTAATAACTTTAGGATTTCTTTTTGCGTATAGAGTTTTAGCTTATATTCCTACTCCAGGTATTGATTTGGGTGTTATCAAAGAGTTTTTTGATAACAACTCAAATAATGGATTGGGAATGTTAAATATGTTTAGTGGTGGTGCAGTATCACGACTAAGTATTATATCTTTAGGTATTATGCCTTATATTACTGCTTCTATCGTTATGGAACTTCTATCTGCTACTTTTCCTACACTTGCTCAAATGAAAAAAGAGCGTGATGGTATGCAAAAGTATATGCAAATTATTCGTTATTTTACTATCTTTATTACAGTTGTTCAAGCTATTGGTGTCTCTATAGGACTTCAAAGTATGACAGGTAAATCTGGTGCATCTGCTGTTATGATTGATCCTACAACATTTACAATACTTGCTACATTCTCAATGTTGACAGGTACAATGTTACTTATGTGGATTGGTGAGCAGATTACTCAAAAAGGTATTGGTAATGGTATATCTTTGATTATCTTTGCTGGTATTGTCTCTAGGTTACCTTCAGCTATTGGAAATACAATCAGATCAGTAAATGCTGGTGAGATAAATTTTATGGTAGTTTTAGCTATTTTGGCAGTTGTTCTTCTTACTATTTTTGCTATTATCTATGTAGAGTTAGGTGAGAGAAGAGTACCTATATCTTACTCAAGAAAAACTATTATGCAAAATCAGACAAAAAGAGTAATGAACTATATTCCAGTAAAAGTTAACCTTTCAGGTGTTATCCCTCCTATCTTTGCTTCTGCTGTATTGATGTTCCCTTTGACTGTTTTAAAGTCAAGTACAAATCCTATAGCTATGGCTATCGCAGATTCATTATCTCCAGGTGGTATAACATTTAACGTAGTTACATTCTTGCTTATTATGTTCTTTGCATTTTTCTATGCTTCTATCGCATTTAATGCTAAAGATATAGCAGATAATCTTAAAAGACAGGGTGGTTTTATCCCAGGTGTTAGACCAGGAGAACACACTAAAGAGTTTCTTAATGAAGTGGCAAGTAGATTGACAGGTTCAGGTGCAATATACTTAGCTATTATCTCTACTGTACCATTTGCTCTTATCTCTGGTATGGGTGCAGCGTTTTATTTTGGTGGTGTTTCTGTATTGATTATTGTTCAAGTTGCACTTGATACAATGAGAAAAATTGAGGCACAAAGAACTATGAATCAATATGATACTTTAGGTAATGTAGGTTTATAATGGCTATAGTAATTAGAAAACCAAACGAAATCGCTAAGCTTTCAGCAGCTGGCGAGATCGTTGGAAAGACACTTCAATATCTTCAAAATCTTGTTAAACCAGGCATGACTCTTTTAGAGATAGATACTTTAGGTGAAGCTTATATACGTGAACATGGTGCTATCCCATCATTTAAAGGACTCTATGGATTTACAGGTTCTGTTTGTACATCTTTAAATGAAGTTTGTATTCATGGTGTTCCAGATAACACTATTGTTAAAGATGGTGATATTTTAGGTTTGGATATTGGTACAAAATTAGATGGTTATTTTGGTGATGCAGCTATTACTATGGCTGTAGGTAAAATCTCTGCTGAAGATGAAGCATTGATAGAGTGTTCTAAAGGAGCATTATATCATGCTATAGAAAATATTAGAGTAGGTATGCGTTTTAAAGAGTTAACTAAAATTCTTGAAGATTATATTACTCAGGCAGGATTTGTCCCTTTACGTGACTATTGTGGTCATGGTATTGGAGCTAAACCACATGATGAACCAAATATTCCAAATTATCTTGAGGGTAAACCAAATCAAGGTCCTAAGATTAAAAATGGAATGGTTTTTTGTTTAGAACCTATGGTATGTCAGAAGAGTGGAACACCTCTACTTCTTGAAGACCAATGGTCAGTAATCAGTGAAGATAATTTAAGATCTTCTCACTATGAACACCAAGTAGCTGTAGTAGATGGAAAAGCTATTATTTTGACTGAAGCTTATTCTTCATAAAAATATAAACTTTAAAGTAAAAAATTCATAAAGGAATCTAGCCATGGCTAAAGATGATGTAATTGAGATTGATGGTAAAGTTGTTGAAGCATTACCAAATGCAACATTCAGAGTAGAGCTTGATAATGGACATATTGTTCTTTGTCATATCGCAGGTAAAATGCGTATGCACTATATTAAAATCCTTCCAGGAGATACTGTGAAAGTGGAGCTTACTCCATACAGTCTTGACAAAGGTCGTATCACTTTTAGATACAAATAGCGTTAATGTGCTGTCTATTGACAGCACTATCTATCATAATTATAATCTTCACTACTTTTTCTAAATAATTACTTTATCATCTTAATATTAATGTTCTATTATTATACTTCTTTTATATTTTGACGTATTATTATAGTTCTTTTATACAATTATTTCACATAAATGTTAAAATAATAAAAAGCTATTAAAGGAATGATATATGCAAACTATTTATGATTTAATTATTGTTGGTGGTGGCCCTGGGGGTATAGGGGCTGTAGTAGAGGCAAAAGAGCTTAGTCTTGAAAAAGTACTTCTTATAGAAAAAACAGAAAATCATTCACATACGATACGTAAATTTTATAAAGATAAAAAGCGTGTAGATAAAGATTGGCAAGGACAAGCAGTAGAACTTGAAGGAAATATAGATTTCCTAGATGGTACTAAAGAGAGTACTCTTAACTATTTTGATAAACTTCTTGATAATGAAGCTATAGATAGTAAATTTAATTGTGAAGTACAAAAAGTTACTAAAGAAGATGATATTTTTATTGTTGAGACTAGTGATGGTATATATACTAGTTATAATGTTATTGTTGCTATAGGACGTATGGGTAAACCTAATAAACCAGCTTATAAAATACCTCCTTCTTTGCGTTCACAAGTTGTCTATAATCTTGATAGATGTAGTAATGGTGAAAATATATTAGTTGTAGGTGGTGGAGATTCTGCTGTAGAGTATGCTTGTGATCTTAGTGAGACTAATGAAGTTACATTAACATATAGACGTAATGAACTTACTAGACCAAATCCTAGAAATAAAGATATGATTTATAAATATGTTAAAGATAATTCCATTATCTTGAAGCTCGGTATAGATATCTCTAATATAGATAGTTTAGATGGACAAATAAAGGTAAATTATGTAGATGGTACATATGAATTGTATGATAGAATAGTTTATGCTATAGGTGGTACTACTCCAAAAGATTTTTTAAAAGCTTGTGGATTTAAATTGGATGAAAGAGGAGAACCATTATTTAATGAAAACTATGAAAGTGAAGTTAAAGGATTATATCTTGCAGGAGATATTGCTTTTGCATCTGGTGGAAGTATTGCTATTGCACTTAATCATGGATATAAAATAATTTCACATATATTAAATAGATAATCTAATTTATAAGAGAGCGTATTAGGCTTCTCTTATATTCTTATTGAAAAGAGTTATTTTTCTTTTCCATTACCATAATTTTTGAAAAGATAACTTTCAATAATTTTTGCATCTTTTTTATTGATAGGTGCTTTAAATGCATGAATCATTTTTTCAACTTTTTCATGCCAAAATACTTTTGGTTGCTTCCCTTGATTTAA
>JALUBF010000035.1:4763-7056 GCA_027045015.1 Sulfurovum sp. | reverse complement strand
ACTACAGCATCTTTAAAAGTAGTTTTAAGTGGTACAGAGACTATGACTCCTATATCTAACTCTTCAGATGAAGCATAAGTCAATACAGGAGCAGATGAGCGAAGAAGGGCTATTTCATAATATTTCAAGATAGTATATTAAAGATCGTCCATTCCACAAGATGAGTCACAATCACCTTTAACTAATTTATTTTTAGTTATATTAAAATCACATGTACCAGAACCAGGACATCTAAATGTAAATTCATCATTATTTCTACTCCAATCTTTTCCAAGACCATACTCTATCTCTGCTTCTAAGGCTGAACCATTTATATCATTAAAACTACCTTTAAGGATATTTTTTTGTCTTAATGTAGAGAGAGCTGAACGTAAAGATGCAACTGTAGCTCTTCCTCTTGTTATAACAGCATCATCTCTTGTTGCTGCAAATTTTGGTATAGCTACTGCCGATAAGATACCAATAACTACTATCACAAAAACCAATTCTATCATAGTAAATGCTTTTTTCATAACGAACTATTCCTTTTAATAATATCTATTAAAGTATATCATAAATATATTAGTATTTAACTCTAGTACCCTTAAGAGGTAGAGGATACTCAATCAAATCAAATTTATTTTGTAAAGATTTACATACTTTATCAGAACCTGCATCGCCATCAGTAAGAGTAAGATTCATATCATTATCAGAACTCTCTATAGTAAGTTTCAAACAATCATCTACTGTATTCATCTTTATTTTTAAAACATCATTATCAGAATCAAATACTGCATCACCATTATCTACAAGGTGTTTAGCTACTCTTGACATAGCAGGAATATCTTTAGAAGATATTCCTTGAGACAATGCATAAGCAACAACTTCTCTACCTGACTGAGCAACTTGATTTGCCATACTAGCAACTTTTGCATCATCACGTGTTGCTAATAATCTTGGTACAGCTATAGAAGATATTATCCCTATTATAACGATAACAAAAATAAGTTCTATCGTAGTAAATGCTTTTTTCATACGTAAACCTTTTATTTTAATAATATATTATTATAAATAAAAAAAGTCAAAAAAAATAGAGTTAAAAGGAAGATTAAGAAGAAGAAAAGTATATTCTTACATTTTATGTAAGAATATACCAAGATAAAATTAAATAAACAATATTTAATTTATAATTGATGAACCACCATAAGTACCATTTTCTTCAATAATACCTTTTGTAGTATTTGCTTTTACTCTAACAAATGTACCATTTGCATCAACAGTAAGGCGTACACCTTTTGAATCGTTAGCTTCACAAGCAGTTGTATTATCATCACCTATTCCTGTTGCTGTATAAGATGTTATAAAATCTTGTAAACAAGTAGCTACATTTGATTTAATTTTTGCATTTACTGCATCATCTCTTGTTGCTGCCAATTTAGGAATAGCAACTGCTGCTAAAATACCGATAATTACGATTACGAAAATTAATTCGATCATTGTGAAACCACGTCTCATGTTATTCATGATTAACTCCTGTTAAAATGTTTAGTATCAATTCTATAACTGATCTAATGAAATTATAGCATAAAAAATGTCAAATTATAGTCAATTAATAAAAAAAATTATTAAAGTCCATCAAGAGTCTCTATGAGAAGCTCTATCTCACTCTCATAAGATGTTGACTGTTTAGCTAAACGCAAATATGCTCTTAGTAGTTTATCTGCTGTATTGTCAGTATGCAAGTTTATACCTGCCTCTTCCAAATCTCTATTTACAAAATCTGCAAACTCATCTTCCAAAACAACTTCATAACGATTACCAGATACTGTAAGTGATACATGTTTCATATAAAATCCCTTTTTATTTTAATCTAGTAAAGTCTCTACTTGAGTAATAATTTTTTCTATCTCTGCATCTTTCTCTTCCATCTCTGTTTTAAGTTCTAGTATATTAAATTCAAGATCTTCAAAAGATTTATTTTTCTCTTCTATTAATACATTTAATGCCTCTTTTTCTTTTTTTATCTCAATAAGTTGATCACTTAAATTTCTATTTTCTTCTTTAATTGAGTCATGTGCTTGTTTTAATTGTGTTATTTTATCTTGTAGCTTTTTTAAAATTGACATTTTTTATCTCCATACATTTTATTTTGATGATATAATAGCGTAAGAATTAAAAATTAAAAATTAAAAACTACTTTTACCTTTTTATTTGTAAGGATTTTAATGCCAACTTTTACTGTAAATAGCCCATACCAACCTTCAGGTGACCAACCAACAGCTATAGATGCACTATCATCTTCCATAGAAGCTGG
>JALUBF010000035.1:0-4663 GCA_027045015.1 Sulfurovum sp. | reverse complement strand
GAGAAGCAAGAGCAAAAAAAAGAGGTTACAATCTACTCTGCCAATCAATTTATAGTAAGCAAAGAGAAACTTGCTCTTGCAGTAAAGAGCATAGAAGAGGAGCTAGATGAAAGGCTAACATACTATCAACAAAATGAGCGTATGGTAGAGTACAATCGCATCAAACAACGTACAGAATTTGACTTAGAGATGATAGAAGCTACAGGTATGTGTAAAGGGATAGAGAACTATTCACGCCATCTTACAGGTAAAAAAGCAGGAGAAACCCCATACTCTATGATGGACTACTTTGAAGCTATGCATGATGACTATCTTGTTATTGTTGATGAGTCACATGTAAGTCTGCCACAATTTCGTGGAATGTACGCAGGAGACAGAAGTAGAAAAGAGGTTCTAGTTGACCATGGGTTTAGACTCCCATCAGCTCTTGACAATCGTCCACTTCGTTTTGAAGAGTATATAGACAAAGCTCCTTTCTACCTCTTTGTAAGTGCCACTCCAAATGAACTTGAACTTGAACTATCTTCAGTTGTTGCACAGCAAATTGTACGCCCTACTGGACTACTTGACCCTACCATAGAGGTGATAGACTCTACCTACCAAGTAGAGAATCTCCATGACCGTATGAAACCTGTCATAGCACGTAAAGAGCGTGTACTCATAACCGTACTTACTAAAAAGATGGCAGAGGAGCTAAGTAGCTACTACAATGACTTGGGGCTAAAATGTCGCCATATGCACTCCGATATGGACGCTATAGAGCGTAACCAAACCATTCGCTCTTTACGTTTAGGTGAGTTTGACATACTCATAGGCATAAACCTGCTTAGAGAGGGACTTGACCTTCCTGAAGTAAGCTTAGTTGCCATACTAGATGCAGATAAAGAGGGTTTTTTACGCTCAAAGACTGCTCTTGTACAAACAGCTGGTCGTGCTGCACGTAATGCAAATGGTGTTGTACTTATGTATGCAAAGAAGGTAACTGAATCTATGAAATTTACTATAGAGACTACACAAGCTCGTCGTAAAAAACAGATAGCCTACAATGAAAGAAATGGCATAACACCAAAAACTACTTTACGTAAACTAGATACTGACCTCAAAGTAGAAGATATGGGAGAGTTATATAGTAAAAAAAGCAAACTTGAAAAGATGCCAAAAGCACAGAGACAACAACTGGTTAAAGAACTCAAAGCCAAAATGCTATTGGCTGCTAAAAATCTTGAATTTGAAGAGGCAGCAAGACTCAGAGATGAGATAGCAAAAGTAAAGAAGCTCTAAGGTATTGTACCCCCTATGCAAAATCAAAATTTTTGCTATAATTACAAAAATTCATCTATTGATAGGCAACATACATGAACGCAGACCTCAACTCTTCTCAACTATACTTCAACCGTGAACTATCTTGGCTTCAATTTAACTCGCGTGTACTTGCTCAAGCACTTGACACTACACTTCCTGCACTTGAACGTCTAAAATTTCTTGCTATATATGGAACAAACTTAGATGAGTTCTATATGATACGCGTAGCAGGACTCAAAGCACTCTTTAAAGCTCGTGTTCAAGAGACTGGTGCTGATAAACTTACACCTAAAGAGCAACTAGAACAGATACACGACTATCTACACAAAGAGCATCAAGTTTTAGAGACTTGCTATAGATCTATCGTATCAACTCTACATGACAACTCTGTAGATATAAAAAACTATGATGCCTTAAATGACCAAGAGAAGAGTATTATAAAAAATAAATTTCTAAATGAAATATACCCTGTTATTATCCCCATTGCTGTAGATGCAACTCACCCATTTCCACACTTAAACAATCTTAGTTTTGGTTTGGCTATTACTCTTAAAGATGATGCCAAGCACATTAAACATGGGCTTATCCGTATCCCTCGCATACTTCCTCGTTTCTTACAGGTAGAGCAGACTTTTATACCCATAGAGTCTGTAGTAGAACACTTTGCATCTGAACTTTTTCCAGGTTTTACACCATTGGCATCTACTCCATTTAGAGTAACTCGAAATGCCGATATAGAGATAGAAGAGGAGGAGGCTGATGACTTCTTGGAGATACTACAAGAGGGTCTTCGTTCTCGTAACAAAGGTTCACTAATTCGTCTTGAACTTATGGAGGGAGCAGATAAAAAGCTTATGAAGTTTCTACTCTCTCATCTAAATCTTGATGAAAAAGATATCTATACATACAAATCTTTACCATTAAATCTAGGTTCATTATGGCAAATAGTAGGAGATAAAGCTCTTTCACACCTGCTACTTCCTACTTTTAACCCTAAAACACTGCCACCACTTGACTCTGAAAATATCTTTGATGCCATAGATAAGCAAGATATACTTCTTTACCACCCATTTGATAGTTTTGAACCTGTTGTAAAGTTTGTTAAAGAGGCTGCTATTGATCCAAAAACAGTTGCTATTCGTATGACTCTATATCGTGCTGGGCAGAAGTCACCCATAGTAAAGGCACTAATAGATGCTGCTCAAGATGGAAAACAGGTGATGGTACTTGTAGAGCTAAAAGCTCGTTTTGATGAAGAGAATAACCTACGTTGGGCAAAAGCACTTGAAAATGCAGGAGCGCATGTGGTTTATGGTATCCCTGGACTAAAAGTCCATGCAAAAGTAGCACAAGTCATTAAAAGAACAGATAACAAACTACAAAGCTATGTACACTTAGCTACAGGAAACTACAATCCTGGAACTGCTAAGATTTATACCGATATATCTTACTTTACAAGCAAAGAGATATTTGGTACAGATGCGACACACTTTTTTCACTTTTTGACAGGTTTTTCTACGTTTACCAAGCTAGATACTCTATTTATGTCACCAACACAGATAAAACCTAAACTTCTAAAACTTATAGAAAAAGAGTCTAAACACGCTAAAGATGGGCATATCATACTCAAAGCCAACTCACTTGTAGATATAGATATCATAAAAGCACTATATAAAGCATCTCAAAATGAATGTAAAATAGACCTTATTATACGTGGTATTTGCTGTTTAAAACCAGAAGTTAAAGGTATCTCTGAGAATATTAGAGTATCTTCTGTTATAGGTAAGTACCTTGAACACGCTCGTATATACTACTTTAAACACGATAAGGTTAAATGCTATATAGCAAGTGCCGATTTGATGCCACGTAATCTTGTAAGAAGAGTTGAGCTTATGACTCCTATACTAGAAGAGAATCTTACTGATAAGATAGAGCAGATACTTCTTCTTCAACTATCAGACAACCATCTAAGATGGGAGTTGCAATCAGATGGAAACTACAACAAGATACCATCTTTAGGTAAAGAGATAGATAACCACTCTATCTTAGAAAAGTATGTATCAAAGGTTCATGACAAGACAAAAAAAGAGACACCAGACTATGTAAGCCGTTTGGCAAATCGTATATTGAAAGATAGTTAATTAAAAGATTAAAAGGAAAAAAGATGTTATTGAGATTTCAAAATTGGACACCACAACTAGGTAAAAACGCATGGGTTGCTGATGGAGCTTCAGTCATAGGACGTACAGTTATGGGTGAAGACTCTGCTGTATGGTTTGGGTGTGTAGTACGTGGAGATGTACACCATATAAAAATAGGTGACAGAACAAATATACAAGACCTTAGTATGATACATGTAACTCATCATAAAAAACCTGATGAGAGCGATGGAAATCCAACTATTATCGGTGATGATGTAACAGTAGGACATAGAGTTATGTTACACGGTTGCACCATAGAAGATGCTTGTCTTATAGGTATGAGTGCTACCATACTAGATGGTGCTGTCATAGGAAAAGAGTCCATAGTAGGTGCAGGAAGCTTAGTAACAAAAAATAAAAAGTTCCCACCAAGAAGCCTTATTATGGGTAGTCCTGCAAAAGTTGTACGTGAACTTACAGATGAAGAGGTAGCAGAACTTTATGCATCAGCTAAAAGATATGTAGCCTTTAAAAACGAATATTTATAGTAAAAAAATAAGGTTAAATATGACACAAGCCATAGGCAAAAGCTTTAAAGATATTATCTCTAGTACAGTTTTACTATTTATTATGAAAGTTACTTTTATCTCAGCTCTTATTACATATTTTCTTGTAGTATGGCTTATAGGAGATACCATCAATAGTTTTATTGTCTCATACCTCTCATGGATACCATGGGAGTGGCTACAGACAACTGGTGCAAAGATAGCCTCCATAGCTATTGGATATATGCTATTTATAGTTATACTATCTGTAGTTACATCTTTTATGGTAGAGCCACTACTTATAAAACTAGCTAAAAAACACTATCCAGATAGTAGAGTCATAGGTACTCCAAATATTGCTAAATCTATCATTATTACTATGAAATCTACACTAGTAACATTAGTCATATTTATCTTTACATTTCCTATAATGTTTGTACCTCTCATAGGAGCCATCTATATGTTATGGTTATGGTCTATCTTGTTAAAAAAACCTACTATTTATGATGTTAGTTCGCTATTTATAAGTGATAAAGATGAGATAAAAAGAAGAACAAAGAAGAGTACAACACTTGCTATGATAGCATCATCTTTTAACTATATTCCTCTACTCAATATATTTTCAGCTGTATTTGCTCAGATACTATTTTTACACTATATCCTAGAAGATAGAGA
>JALUBF010000034.1:28553-28905 GCA_027045015.1 Sulfurovum sp. | reverse complement strand
AACATCTTCAAGTTCCATTTCAGGTTCAACTTCTTTAGGAGTATCATCAAATAGATCTAAAGAGTCTAAATCAAGTTCTAAATCATCATCAGTTTTGGTAGTCTCTTCAAGTTTTGTAGGTTCAGGAGCAGTTTCAGGTTCAACTTCTTTAGGAGTATCATCAAATAGATCTAAAGAGTCTAAATCAAATTCTAAATCATCATCAGTTTTGGTAGTCTCTTCAAGTTTTGTAGGTTCAGGAGCAGTTTCAGGTTTAACTTCTTTAGGAGTATCATCAAATAGATCTAAAGAGTCTAAATCAAGTTCTAAATCATCATCAGTTTTGGTAGTCTCTTCAAGTTTTGTAGGTTCA
>JALUBF010000034.1:17306-28453 GCA_027045015.1 Sulfurovum sp. | reverse complement strand
GGAACAGTTTCAGTTTTAACTTCTTTAGGAGTATCATCAAATAGATCTAAAGAGTCTAAATCAAGTTCTAAATCATCATCAGTTTTGGTAGTCTCTTCAAGTTTTGTAGGTTCAGGAACAGTTTCAGTTTTAACTTCTTTAGGAGTATCATCAAATAGATCTAAAGAGTCTAAATCAAGTTCTAAATCATCATCAGTTTTGGTAGTCTCTTCAAGTTTTGTAGGTTCAGGAACAGTTTCAGGTTTAACTTCTTTAGGAGTATCATCAAATAGATCTAAAGAGTCTAAATCAAGTTCTAAATCATCATCAGTTTTGGTAGTCTCTTCAAGTTTTGTAGGTTCAGGAACAATTTCAGGTTTAACTTCTTTAGGAGTATCATCAATTACATCTAAATCTAAAGAGTCTAAATCAAGTTCTAAATCATCATCAGTTTTAGTATTCTCTTCAAGTTTTTTAGGTTCAGGAACAGTTTCAGGTTTAACTTCTTTAGGAGTATCATCAAATAGATCTAAAGAGTCTAAATCAAGTTCTAAATCATCATCAGTTTTTGCAGTCTCTTCAAGTTTTGTAGGTTCAGGAACAATTTCAGGTTTAACTTCTTTAGGAGTATCATCAATTACATCTAAATTTAAAGAGTCTAAATCAAGTTCTAAATCATCATCAGTTTTAGTAGTCTCTTCAAGTTTTGTAGGTTCAAGAACAGTTTTAGGTTCTTCAATTGGAAGTTTACTCTTAGCTTCTTTAACATCTTCAATTTCAAACTCTGGTTCTTCTGAAATATCATCTAAATCTAAAGATTCTATATTTGATATACTCTCTTTTTCCTGAGTATCTTTTTTAGCTTCAGATAGAGCAATAAGACGCATATCTCCAAGTAGAGTTGATATAGATACTTCTAGTATAGTAAAAGTTTGATTGTTAACTTCAATTTTTCTATCATCTGTAGATGTAAGATTAATCTTCTCATTGATTACGTTTAGATATAACTCACCTATATTTTTTACTTTACATAATCTTAAAAAACTCTTGTCTGCCCCAATAATTTGATTGGTTTTGTTTAAAATATAATACATAATTTTACTTATCTCCTTCTATTTACTTTCTTTTTCTAATAAATCTTCATATATAGGAATATTCTCTTCAACTTCTGTACTAAATGCAGGTCGTCTAACAGCTGAATAACCAGTAATTTTATCATCATTTACAATAGGAGTAACATGAGAATAAGCCCAATAATATTTACCATCTCTTCTAAGATTTTTTATAATCCCATTCCACTCTTTACCTTGCTTGATAGTATCCCACATTTCTTTAAATATCTTTTTTGGCATATCTGGATGACGAACAATATTATGATTTTTACCTACTAGTTCATCTTTTGTGTATCCTGAAATTTTACAAAATCGTCTATTTGCATAGGTGATTATGCCTTTTAGGTCTGTAGAACTAACTATTAATCCATCTTCAAAGGTATATTCTTCATTAATCGGATCAGGTTTTTTCATATGGTTATCCTCATTTCTTAATTTTAAAGTATATACTATAAAACCCTAATATTAAAACTTTATAATAATTAAACTAAAAATAGAATGAATTAATTTTTTTTTAACTAAAATTGTAAGAAATTATTAATTATTATATTTAATAATCTCACTTATTTTTTTATTTGTAACTTTTTCCAATTCTGATAGAGAAGCATTATTTATAGCTTCAAACGTACCAAAGTAGTCTAAAAGTTTTTTAACAGTAGCTTTTCCTACCCCTTTTTTGTTAAGAAGAGATACTTTGGAGTCCTCTTTTCTCTTTTTATTTTGATGGTAGGTTATGGCATAACGATGAGCTTCATCTCTTTGTCTTTGTACCCATTGTAGTCGTTTATCATTTGGTATTAGTTCAAATACCTCTTGAGATGTATACAATATATCTTTTGCTGACCCTTTTGCACGGTGTGCTTTTGCATCAAGTTTCGCTTTAGCTATGGCAATGACATCTAGGTTTACTTTTGCCTCATTTAGCAATGATCGTGCTAGATTTAAGTTAGCTATGCCACCATCTAGTATCCATAAATCTGGAGCAGGTTCTTTAGTAAAATTTTCTATACGACGAGTTAGCATCTCTCTCATCTGTCCATACTCATCTTTAGAGTGCAACTCATAGCGTCTATATGATGGCTTGTCCCATTCTCCTTCACTCCACACTATCATACCACCGACTGTTGCTACTCCCATCATATGTGAGTTATCAAATGTCTCTATGCGATATGGTATAGATGATAGCTCAAGTAGATGTGCTACCTTTTGCTCTATGAGGCTATCATCTTGTTTTATCCTAAGTAGCTCTTCACAGTTTTTTAAGGCTAACTCTGTTAGTTTTAGTTTTATACCTCTTTGAGGGGTGATTATATCTATCTTTTTGTCAAATCTTGTAGATAGTGATGATGCCACCTCTGCTTTATCTTCAAAATGGTCTGCTGTTACTATCTGTTTGGCTATATTGGGTGAATCTATACTATAAAATTCAAGAAGAGCTTGTTTGTAAGCTTCATTCTCATCAAATATATGAGTATGTCTAAAGTATGAATATGTAGAAGATATAATCTTCCCATCACGCATAAACATCTTGACAATAACTCCTTTTTCATCTCCATTTCTAATAGCAAAGATATCTAAGTCCATTTTATTGGCAAAATCTATGTTAGATGATATAGTAAGAGTTCGTATAGCATCTATCTTGTCTCTCATCTCTCCAGCCTCTTCATATCGTTCTTGCATAGCAAGATTGGTCATCTTCTCTCCAAGTTTTTCTATGAGGTATTTACGTTTTACTATGGAGTTTTTAGCTTGTTGGACTATCTTTGCATACTCATCGGGCGTTATCCTCTTTTCACATGGTGCTAGACACTTCTTTATCTGGTAAAATAGACACGCTTTTTTATCTTTTAGGCATGACTTTTTTTGAACTAATGGATATACCTCATATAGTGCATCTAAGAGTGTACGTCCAGCTGTAGGAAATGGACCATAGTAGGTGATGTTTTTTCCTTTAACTACCTTTCTTGTAATCTCAAAACGAGGATATTCAACAGATTCATCTATGTATATGTATGGGTATGTTTTATCATCACGTAGGAGTATGTTGTATTTTGGTTTGAGCTGTTTTATGAGTGAGTTCTCCAAGATAAGAGCGTCCTCTTCATTTTTAACGATGATATACTCTAATTTGTGTGCCTCATGTAGCATCTTTATTATGCGTTGACTTTGAGTTGGATTTGGTTTAAATTTAGGAGTAAAACGCCAATATGATTTAACTCTATTTTTTAGATTTTTAGCTTTTCCAACATATAAAAGTTTTCCTATCTTATCAAAATATTGATAGACTCCAGCATCTGTTGGTAGATTTCTTACTGTTGATTGCAACTTATACTCTCTTTTATCTGTTCAAATTTCTCTCTTATTTGGTTATCTTTACTATCTATTTTAAAATTAACCGAAGCTAGTTCATCATAGTATGGTACAGTATTGATCTCCTCCTCTTTATCTTTTATGGGGTGATACTTTGAGTGAAAAATGGCAACTTTTGAAGCTTTAAACTCTTTACAGTTATTATCGTAGTTATTTAGCTGAGTTAATAAGCTTATTAATAAATCTCTATTATAATTAAGTTCCATTTTAAAACCAGGATGTGTAACTGCTATAAAAAGCGTATCATCTTTAATATATATAAATGCAACTGCTTTTTGCCATTTGGGGCTTAAAAGTTTGATATATTTTTGATAACACTCTTGCTTTTTTAAAACTTTAAATTGAGGTAGAGAAGATATATGAGACAAAATAGTATGAGCTTTTTTCATAAAATTATTATAGCATCAATTTGCTGTATTATTTTAACAGGTTGTGGATATAAGACAAATCCTGTTTATGTAGATAAGACAAAACAAGAAGTGAAAAAATAAAGGATTTTTTTGAAAAAATATGATGTCTTGATAATAGGAGCAGGTATAGCAGGACTCTATGCAGCTGCCAATATACCTAAAGAAAAAAAGGTACTAGTTGTTTGCAAAGATATACCATGGGAGTGCAATACTTTTTATGCACAAGGTGGTATGGTTACTGCTCTAAATGAAGCAGATATACCTTTGCATGTTAAAGATACTATGGTAGCAGGAGCGTACCATAACAATAAAGAAGCCGTAGAGATACTATCTCGAACTTCACTTTTAACTACTGCCGATATCATAGGCAAGGGTATGGAGTTTGATAAAGATAAAAATGGCAATATACTCTTTACCAAAGAGGCAGCACACTCAGTAGAGCGTATAGTTCATGCAGGTGGTGATGCTACAGGAAGATATATGCACTACTTTATGATGGTTCAAAATAGGCATCAACTTCAAAAAAATACTCTTGTATATGATCTACTCATAGAAGATGGTCGCTGTTATGGTGTTAAAGCAGCAGTGAATTATGAGCCAACTACTATTTATGCAGATGATGTCATCATAGCTAGTGGTGGTATTGGTTCACTATATGAGTACAATACAAATTCACGTACAGTCTCAGCAGATATTCACGGTATATGTGTAGAAAAAGGTATAGAACTTGAAAATATGGAGTTTATGCAGTTTCACCCTACAGTATTTGTAGATACACCTTATGCTAGAAAATTGTTACTAACAGAAGCACTTAGAGGTGAGGGTGCATATGTTGTAGATGATGATGGAAGACGTTTTTTGTTTGATTATGATGAGCGTGGAGAGTTGGCTTCACGAGATATTGTAGCACGTGGCATATTTGATTATAGGCGTAAAACGGGCAAACAGGCATACTTGGATTTCTCTATGTTTGATGAAAAGTGGTTTGTAGAGCGTTTCCCTAATATTACTCGTACATTTGATGCACTTGGTTACAACTTTCCTAAAGATAAAGCTCCTATATCTCCTGCATTTCACTATGCGAATGGTGGTATAAAGTGTGATACAAATGGTTGTATTTCTGGTATGGAGGGGCTATATGTTATAGGAGAGGCAGCATGTACGGGAGTTCATGGAGCCAATCGCTTAGCATCAAACTCTTTGCTTGAAGGTGTAGTTTTTGCCAAAAGAGCAGTAGATCATCTCCTAAGCAAAGAGCATAAGCAGGTAAAAACACCTATTTTTGATAAAGATTACGGTAATATATTACATAAAGAGAATGATAAAATATATAAAGAAAAATTGCGTAAGATTATGTGGGAAGATATAGGTATTATCAGAACAACAAAAGGTCTTCTCGAGGCAAAAAATCTCATATATGATATGAAAAATCATAATATAGGACGGATACTTCAAATGAGATTAAATACAGCATCAGCTATAGTAGATGCTGCACTTAGCAGAAAAGAGTCTTTAGGCTCACACTATATAGAAACTAACTAGATATTAAGGAATAAAATGCACGAACAGTTACACTTGACAACAACATGGGTGGGGATAGTCTCACTGATTATTTTTTTAGTAGGTTACTACTTTATCGCTACAGAAGATAAATACCATATCAATAAAGCTAAACCAGCACTACTAGCTGGAACAGGTATCTTTATGCTTATTGGGCTTTATTTCTCAATAAATGGTTTAGATGGACATTCACTTGAGACAGAAGTGCAACATCTTATAGTTGAGATAGCAGGTATATTCTTCTTCTTGATGGTAGCTATGACATACATAGAAGCGATGATAGATAGAGGGGTATTTTCAGCACTTAGATACAATCTTGTATCTAAAGGATATAGTTATAAAAAGCTTTTTTGGGTAACAGGACTCTTGGCATTTTTTATCTCACCAGTTGCTGACAACCTTACAACAGCACTGATTTTATCTACAGTACTACTTACTATAGACAAAGACAATAGAGAATTTTTAGTACCTGGGGCTATCAATATTGTTGTTGCTGCCAATGCTGGTGGTGCATGGTCTCCATTTGGTGATATTACTACACTTATGGTATGGGTAGATGGTAAAGGAGCATTTAATGAATTCTTATTTCTTTTCCCTGCAGCAGTAACTGGTTGGGGGATTACAGCATTTTTACTATCTACTTTTGTTCCAAAAGGTAAGCCACCATTTAATAGTGATGAGAAAAAAGCAGAGATTTCTGAAGGTGGTAAAGTGATTATAGCTCTTTTTGGTATAACTATCGCTTTGGCAGTACTATCTCATCAAGTTATGCATCTACCTGCTATGTGGGGAATGATGTTTGGTTTAGCACTTCTTAAAATGTATGTCTATAAGATAAATATAGGACCATCAGAAACTCAACTCAATGCTTTTTCTTGGATAGCAAAAATTGAAAATGATACACTTCTTTTCTTCTTTGGTATTTTAGCAGCTGTTGGAGGACTTCACTTTTTAGGGTTTCTTGAGTATTTTACTATTTTGTATCATGATTTTGGAGCAACTATCACCAATATTGGAGTAGGTTTCCTATCTTCAGTTGTAGATAATGTACCAGTAATGTCAGCCGTACTTAAAGCCAATCCAGATATGGGTGCAGATGCACAGTCACAATGGATGCTTGTAACAATGACAGCAGGAGTAGGTGGAAGTCTTATATCTTTTGGTTCAGCTGCAGGAGTAGGTGTGATGGGTAAAATGCATGGTATCTATACTTTTGCATCACATATGAAATACGCTTGGACGGTACTTGTAGGATATATAGTATCTGTAGTTATATGGTATCTACAGTTTGAGATACTTCATCTTGGTTCGCATCATATATAACTTGTAAGAGTAGATGAAAAATCTACTCTTAACCTATCTTTTAAAAATCTTTCCATTTTTAACAATATATGACTTAGACATATTTATACTATGATATATAGTAGTTTTATATTTCTTATTGTAGTATAGTAGTAAGAGCTTTTGTAGAGTTGCTTCTGTTGATGGAGTAAACCAGCCATCATTACTTAATGCTATCATATTTTTAGGTCTATTTTTATATAGTTTTTCACTTGTTGCCTCAAAACAGATAGCATTTCTATATGTTACTCCATCTATCTTGTAATCTACTACATTTTTACTTGCTTTGTAATCAACTGCTCCATCATAAAATATCTTATTTACCCATTTACTTAAAAAATCAGGCAAGGGATTGCTCTCTCCAAATGGAACTAAAACTACTTTATTTGCTACCATAACTTTATCTTTTGTGAAAATATATGTAGAGTTTCTAGGTGTTGTACCGTCCCAGTAAAGCCCTCCTGCTACTATGGAGATATGTTTTGCCTTTTCTTTAAGTTTATCTACTAGATTTCTATCCATATTTATAAAAACAGCAAATACAGACTCAGGAAGTACAACTATGCTCTTTTTTTGCTCTATGGCATTGTCTATCTTCTTAAAAAGGTTTTTAAACTGTACTTTATGTAATTTTTTATTCCACTTATCTTCAACAGATATATGAGTAGTTATAAGAGCTATGGGGCTACTCTCTTTTTTGATTTGTTGTGGTGGTAATGGTGAGTATGCAAGAGATATTATTAGCAAATAGTAGAGCTTTTTTTGCCATATGCTTAATATGATACCAAGTAGTACAAGAGCAAACTGCCACTTCTCTATGCCTAGATAGCTTTGAATAAACATAAGTTCAGGTTTGAACCAGTCAAAAGAGAATGGGTGTATATAACTTAAAGTTAACAAAGCTATAGCTTTTAGTATTAAACTAATGAGTTTGGAGTCTATAAATCTATTGCTAAACCATGAGATAGATGCAAAAATAGAACCATATATTGTACCAATAACAACTATTACAATAGGTATAGCCCATAGCATATTGTAGTGAATAAAACTCATAGCTATCCACCAAAACCAAAAAATAGCAAAAAAAACACCAGAGGTAAACCATATTTTAGTATTTGATTTTAGTAAAAGATATAGTGAATATATGCCAAATAGTGTATTGAGTAGGGGGCTGGACAAACCAAAATAGTTTAAGTATATAAAGGCAGAGCCAAGAGAAGCTATAAAAAAGCCTCTTATTAATACAAAGGTGGTAAAATATTGTTTAATTTTATTCATTAAGGATTCCTATGGGACAACAAGGTAGCATAATTGGTTCATTTTTACCACTTATTATTTTATTTGCGATTTTCTATTTTTTAATCATTCGACCACAACAAAAGGCACAAAAAGATCATAAATCTATGCTCGAAGCACTTACAAAAGGTGATAAGATTATCACTTCAGGTGGGCTTATTGCTGTTATTGTTAAAACTGAAGAAGATTTTATCAAAATCAAGCTAAATGATGACACTTTTGTAAAACTTGATCGTGCTTATGTATCTAAAAAGGTAGAAGTTGGAAATGAAGCTTAATTTTAGAGTAATACTTTTTACTTTAGCACTCATTTTTGGAGTAGTATTTTCTATTCCTTCTCTGATGCAAAGTAAAGGAGGTAAAAAGATAACTTTGGGACTTGACCTTCAAGGTGGTTTACATATGCTATTGGGTATCAAGAGTGAAGTTGCCATAAGTTCAAGAGTTAAATCTATAGCAGCTTCAGTTAAATATATCTTTGATGATGAAGAGATAATTTTTGATGACCTTCGTATGGTAGATGGAAAAAAAGTTCAATTTGAACTTTTAGATAAAGATGACGTAGCAAAAGCTAAAAAACTCTTGAAAGATGGCATAAAAGGTACAGTTCTTACTCAAAATGGTATGAAATTCTCACTTACTATGACAAAAGCTGAGATAGCACGTACAAAAACAAGTGCCATAAATCAAGCAGTAGATACTATTAGAAATAGACTAAATGAGTTTGGACTTGCTGAACCAACTGTGGCGAAGCAGGGTAAAGACAAGATATTGGTTGAGGTTCCTGGTATCAAGACTCAAGCAGATGAACAGCGTATTAGAGAGCTTATCGCTCGTGCTGCACATCTTCAGCTTATGGCAGTAGATGAAGATCGGATAGCTCGTGTATCTTCTATGTCAAAACAAGAAGCAAAGAGTTATGGTGATGTTATATTGCCAGATGTAAAAATGCCTGAGAGAAAGTATCTACTTCGTGCTATACCTGTACTTGATGGATCTATGCTTACAGATGCTAAAGTAGGATTTGATAAAAATAATCAACCAGTAATCAACTTTTCATTAAATGGTCAAGGTGCTAAGATATTTGGTGACTTTACTGGTAAATATGTTGGTAAACGTATGGCAGTTGTATTAGATAATAGTGTTTACTCTGCACCAGTTATCAATGAGCGTATTGGTGGTGGACATGTACAAATAAGTGGAAGATTTAAGCTATCTGAAGCACACGATTTAGCAATAGCCCTTCGTTCTGGTGCATTACTTGCTCCTGTTTATGTGATGGAGAAACGTTCAGTTGGACCTAGCCTTGGAGCAGATAACATTAAAGCAAGTATGTTAGCACTTATTCTTGGTTTTTTACTAGTAGTTATGTTTATGATACTCTACTATGGTATGGCAGGTGTTGTTGCTGATGTTGCATTGATAGGAAATCTATTTCTTATATTGGCTATTATGGCTATGTTTGGTGCAACATTAACTCTTCCTGGTATGGCAGGGATAGTCTTAACTGTTGGTATGGCAGTTGATGCCAATGTTATCATCAACGAGCGTATTCGTGAGTTACTTCATGAAGGTAAATCTATAGGTAAATCTATAGAAGAAGGATACGATAAAGCATTTACAGCTATCTTAGATGCCAATGTTACTACACTTATCGCTGCTGTTGTATTGTGGGTTTATGGTACAGGACCACTTAAAGGGTTTGCCCTTACTATGGGGATTGGTATCTTGGCATCTATGCTAACAGCTATTGTTGGAACACATGGAATATATCAGTTCTTACTTCCTAAGATAGATAAAAAAAGACTAGATTTCTGGTTTGGTATTAAAATGGATGGAGCAAAATAATGGAAGTCTTTAAATATAAAAAACCTATTAATCTTATGTCTCAAAGTAAACGTTTTGGGCTTGTTTCATTGACGTTAGTTGTAATCTCTTTATTACTTATACTTACTAAAGGGTTTAACTATGGGCTTGATTTTGCTGGTGGTACATTGGTTCAGGTGCATTACAAAGATAAAGCACCCATAAAAAAAGTAAGAGAAGCCATAACTAAAGTAAAAGCTTATGAGAGTGCATCAGTAACATACTTTGGTAATGATAATGAGATTATTATCCGTACTAAAAAGAGTAGTAAATCTTTAGGTAAAGATATGGGTGACACTATGAGAGAGTTACTTAAAGGTACTGGTGATTTCAAAGTACGTCGTGTAGATATTGTAGGGGCTAAGGTAGGTTCAGAGTTAAGAGAAAAAGGTCTTATGGCTATGTTCTTGTCAATACTTGGTATCCTTATATATGTATCTTTTAGATTTGAGTGGCGTTTTGCTGTTGCTTCTGTGATGGCACTTGTTCATGATGTTACCATAGCAATGGGTGCAGTGGTACTATTTGGTATAGAGGTAAATCTCGATACTTTAGCAGCTTTACTTACTATTTTAGGTTACTCACTTAACGATACTATCATTGTATTTGACCGTATTCGTGAAGGTATAAATACTATTAAAAATCCAGACTTATCAAAGATTATTGATGAGTCTGTAACGCAAACTCTATCACGTACAACACTTACTTCACTTACAACATTTTTTGTTGTATTGACACTTTTCCTTTTTGGTGGAGAGATTATCAAAGGGTTTAGTTTTACACTTCTTGTTGGGGTAGTTGTTGGTACTTATTCGTCTATATTTGTAGCATCTCCTATATTGATGATGCTAGGTTTCTCTGTCTCAGACTACCGTCTAAAATTAGCAGAGAAAGAGAAAAGAGAGAAAGAGAAAGAAAAAATGCGTGCTATGTACGAAAATGGTACAATATAGCTTTAAAGCATTTTTTCTTTTCTTGCCAAAGGCAAAGCTTTAGTGAGAGGAATTTACAAGTAGCTTAGCTATTTGTAAAGAAGATAGAGATAAAAAGTAAATGCGTGCTATGTATGAAAATGGTACAATATAGCTTTAAAGCATTATTATGGTTTGAAATTAAGGAGTTTAGATGAATTGGGGTAAAGTTTTTTATATATTTTTCACGTTGATGTCACTTACAACATCTGCAGCATTTTTATATGAAAATTCAATAGTGG
>JALUBF010000034.1:0-17206 GCA_027045015.1 Sulfurovum sp. | reverse complement strand
CTTTAAAGCATTATTATGGTTTGAAATTAAGGAGTTTAGATGAATTGGGGTAAAGTTTTTTATATATTTTTCACGTTGATGTCACTTACAACATCTGCAGCATTTTTATATGAAAATTCAATAGTGGCATTATTTATAGCAGGATCAGTAAATATGGTTTCAACTATACTTAAAATAGGTATAAGAAATATCCTCTCTGCTGAACTTCTTGCAGGTTCTCTTGTGGCAGATTTACACCTTATTCCTGCATTTTTTGCTTTACAGTTTTGGCATAACGATAGAATAGCAGTAGGTATGGTAATTGGAGCAGTTATAGCTAACCTCTATACTATTTTTGTCTCTATGATAGAGAGTTCAAAAGAAAAAACAGACTTTTAATTATGAGAATATTTTTTATCTATATAGTAGCTTCCTTATGGATTTTTGCTACTATTCCTTCACAAATCAATCAATTTATAGAACAATCTGGCATCTCTAAAGATGATATTAGTATCTACATAAAAGAGGCAGGTAGAGGTGGTAAAACTATAGCTTTACTCAACAGTAATAAGATGCGTACACCAGCTTCTGTAATAAAGGTATTATCTACTTACTCATCTGTATTGAAATTGGGTTTTGATTATCGATGGAAAACTAACTTTTATACTACGGGAAATTTGACTCATGGTGTTTTGCATGGTGATTTAATTGTAAAAGGCTTTGGTGATCCAACACTTAATGATAAATCGCTTAGAGAAATAATTTCTAAGATAAAAGCTAAAGGTATGGATACTATTAAGGGTGATATTATTATAGATAGAAGCTATTTTAATGTAGGTAATAAAGATAGTTCGCACTTTGATAATCACCCATGTAGTGCTTACAATGCTATGCCTGATGCAATGATGTTTAATGAACGGATAAGTAAAGTATGTATTGAACCAAGAAAAAATAGTGTATATAAAAAGTATGGTGATGATAGTTACAAAGTTATAAATCAACTTCAATTAGTCAATAGAGCTTGTCGTGGACGTTACTCTTGGGTGAATGTGAAGGTAGATAAAAGTGATACTAGACCAACTTTACTATTGAAAGGTCAGATTTCAAGATATTGTTCAAAAAGAGATGTATGTAAAGTTATCACAAAACCTTATAAAACTTTTTATTATGCTTTAAAAAATGGATTAGAAAAAAATGGTATAGAAGTTAAAGGTACTTTAAGATTGAGAAAAGTACCATATTATGCAAATAAATTCTTTACATACTATTCTAAGTCATTAGAAAAAATAATCTCTAAAACAACTAAAAAATCAAATAATCTATATGCAAGACATATATTTTTGCTTCTTGGAGCTAAAGTTTATGGTGCTCCTGCTACGTTACAAAAGAGTAGAAAAGCAGTAGTTAAGATACTCTCATCAAGAGGTGCGTTGGGTAGAGGTATGTTAAAAATAGACAATGGTTGTGGACTTTCACGTGTTGCAAAACTTAATGCAACTTTACTTGTAAATGTATTGGATAGTGCATATATCCATTATGGACAACGATGGATGAATACTCTTGCTATAGCAGGTGTAGATGGGACTATAAAAAGACGTTTTCAAGGTACAGTAGCTCACAATAGAGCATGGATGAAAACAGGTACTCTAAAACATGTAAAAAATATAGCAGGTTATGTAAAAAATAGAGCTGGAAAGTTATATACGGTTGTTATCTTAGTCAATAGTAAAAGAGCAAAATATCATGGTGCAAAATTACAAAATGATATAATAAAATGGTTAGTATCAGGAACTTCTAGTAGAACTTCTTATGTAAAACCAACTTTTAAGATAAAACCTGTTTCTCATAGAAATTCAACTCCTCATAGAAAACAAATTTTACATACCAAACCAAAAAGAGTAGTAAAACATATAGATACTACACCAATAAATTATAAAAAGTATTATATCCAAGTAGGTTCATTTGGTTCTAAACCAAATAGTAAATATCTACACAATATATCTAGTTTGGGTCTGCCATATAGAGTTGTATTCCATAATAGATATAGAGTTTATATTGGACCATATCGTAATAAAGCCAAATTACATAGAATCTTACAAAAAGTTAGAAATAGATTAAATAGTGAAGCTTTTATAAATAGTTTATAATTAAAATACCTATAATATGAATGATTTTGAATGGTGGAGGTGAGGGGGATCGAACCCCTGTCCTAAAATAGATAGGACTATGACTCTACATGCTTAGTCGGTATTGTTAAGTCTCGTCTGGTTTTGTACAATGCCCAAAACTTTGCCAGACCAGCTAGGATTCTCACAATGAGGCATAGCTTCCTCAAAGCATAGTCACCAGATGTGATACCCCAAGTGCTTAAGCACCTCCAAATAAATGGAATCCGATTAAGATGACACTCCTCGGCAGGGCAGTCCTCCGATTGCTCGGGGTTAATGACTTACGCTACTGCGTAAGCTGGACGGTAATCTGTATTGTTTGCGTTTAAATGCGTGTGAGCCGCGTAACGGAATTGCTCAGTCCGACATGCACATAGCCCCGACTACTCCAGTCGAAACCAAGTCACCCCCAAATTATAAAAAATTATAAATTTGATCAGATAATAACACTTTTGTTTGACTTTGTCAATAGATTTTTAATAATAATATATATTATTATATTGATTTATAACAAGTAAAATGGATTAAATTAGATGATATAATAATGACAATAAATAAAAGGGTATATTTATGCGTAGTTTCAATATGTATTATAAAGATTTTAATAATCTTAAAGAGTTTATAGAGAGTAATAATATTTCAAATAGTAAAAGTTTACTTATACAAGTATTTACTGGTATATGTGAAAAAGATTTTATTGAAAATTTACAAGATGAGATAGCTTCTCTTCTTTGTAATGCTGTACTTATTGGTGCTACAACTGATGGAGAGATAATGAATGGTGATATCTCTACTCATGCTACAGTTATAAGTTTTACTATATTTGAAGATACACGGCTTACTTATGGAGGTATCAAACATAAACAAAATGGTTATTTCTCTGGTGAATATTTAGCTAAAAATCTTATTGAGAAAGATACTAAACTTCTCATAGGTTTTATTGATGGACTTCACAGTAATGGAGAAGCTTTTTTAGATGGTATATCATCTGTAGATAGCAGTGTCATAGTCTCTGGTGGTTTAGCAGGTGATAATGCTACATTTACTAAAACGTATGTTTTTACTAAAGATTTTATATCCTCTAAGGGTGCTGTTTGTGTAGCTTTTAGTGGAGAGAAACTAAAAGTCAATAACAGATATAGCTTCAACTGGAGACGTGTGGGTAGAGAACTTACCTTAACAAAAGTAGATGGAAATAGAGTATATACTATAGATGATAGAACAGCAGTAGAGACATATATGCACTATCTTGGTGAAGAGATGGCAGAAGGATTACCTGCAATTGGTATAGAGTTTCCTCTTATTATGACTAGAGATGGTGTCAAAGTAGCAAGAGCAGTATTGGCAAAACATAATGATGGTTCATTGAGCTTTGCTGGTAATCTTAAAGAGGGCGATAAAGTACAAATAGGGTATGGAGACCCTGAGGAGATATTAAATCACTCTAAAGCATTTGTAAAATCTATCTATGATTACAATCCTGAAGTTATCTTTGTCTATTCATGTATGGCACGTAGGCATTTTATGGCTGAAAATACATATAAGGAGATAGCTCCTTTACAGAAGATAGCACCAGTTTCTGGGTTTTTTACTTATGGGGAGTTTTTTACAGGCTATAGAAAAGAGCTTTTAAATGAGACAATGACAACTGTTATATTGAGTGAAAATGATAGCACTAAAGGGCTAAAAGAACTCAATTTACCAGAGATTACTATCCCCTCGGTTACTTCTATGAATGCACTTATTCATATTACAAATGTAACAGCTAAAGAGGCTATGAGAGAGGAGAGTTTAAGAAAAGAGAAAGATACCTTTGAGATACTGTTCAATAAATCTCCAAATGGTTTAGCCATTGTAGATAACCATAGATTTTTAAAGGTAAATAATCAGTTTATACAAATATTTGGTTATGAGAATGTAGATGAGTTTTTAAAAGAGAGTATCCGTAAATTTATACCTAAAAAACAACTAAATAGTAATATATCATTAAGTAAGATGATCTCAATTGAAAATAGAGTTTTAAGTGAAAATATAGACATACAAGTAGAGTGGCTTCTTATGAAAAAAAATGGTAAGCCATTTTGGGCAGATATTACATTTACGAGTATGTTTTTAGATGGTAAAAATATGATATATATTATCTGTAGAGATATATCTCATAAAAAAGAGATGGAATTAGAACTTGAAAATCAAAAGAAGATACTCTATAGACAAGCATACTATGATACTCTTACCGATTTGCCAAATCGTGCATTTTTTATGAAAAAGTTAGATAACTCTTTGGCAAATGGTAGTGAAGATTTGGTTATACTCTTTATAGATTTAGATAGATTTAAACAGATAAATGACTCTTTAGGACATGCTACAGGCGATAAAGTATTAAAACTTATAAGTGATAGATTGCAAAGAGCTATACGTAAAGATGATATAGTTGCTCGTTTAGGTGGTGATGAGTTTTTAGTCTTGATACGAGATGTAAGAAGCGATAATGATATATTGATTATTGCTCAAAAGATACTGAAGTATATAGAAAAAAGAATGTATATAGATCACTATAGACTATATGTCTCAGCAAGTATAGGTATAGCTAAAACTTCAGCAGATGGATACAATGCTGAAAATCTTTTAAAGTATGCAGATACTGCTATGTATAAAGCAAAAGAGGGAAGTAGTAATAAATTTAAATTCTATACTACAGATATGACAGATGTAGCGTATGATGATTTTATTATGGAGCGTGATCTTCGTGAAGCTATCAAAAAGAGAGAGTTTATACTCTACTACCAGCCACAAGTAGATATGCGTAGTGGTAAGATAAGTGGTGTTGAGGCTCTTATACGATGGATTCACCCTGAAAAAGGATTACTCTTTCCTGATGCCTTTATCCCCTTGGCTGAAAAGACAGGACTTATAGTAGATCTTGATTTATGGGTTATGACTCAGGCTATGAAAGATATGTCTAAGTGGAAAGAGGAGAAGATATTTGATGGTGTTCTTGGATTAAATATGAGTGTAAAACTTCTTGAATATACAAAGTTTGAGAAGAGATTGTACGAAAACTTGAAAAAATATAACTTTAAACATGAGTGGTTGGAGTTAGAGGTAACAGAGTCTGACGTAATGCAAAATTCAAAAGATGTAATCCCTATACTTGAGAGAATACACAAAAGAGGTATATCTATCTCTATTGATGATTTTGGTACAGGTTACTCATCTTTATCTCAGTTGAAAAAGTTACCAATAAGTAGGCTTAAGATAGATCGCTCTTTTATAACTGATCTACCTGACAATAAAGATGATATAGCTATTGTAAAGACTATTGTATCTTTCTCAAAAAGTTTAAATCTTGACATCATAGCTGAAGGGGTAGAAGATATATCTCAAAGAGATTTCTTGCTAAAAGAGGGTTGCTCTTTTGCACAGGGGTATCTATATAGTAAACCAATAGATGAAGATAGTTTAAAACTACTATTGAAAAAAGATATTATAGATGTAGATTAACTACACTTTTTAAAAGTTTTGATGCTGTTCCTATAGCATCACTATTTGGTTGGTATAGATAGTTATTAATTTTCTCTGGGAGGTGCCTAGGCTGTTCTATCTCTTCAAACTCATCTTTGGCTAACTGTTTTGCTTTAAACAGAGCCATCTGTACACGACTATAGAAGTTTGCACTTCCTTCACCTGAAGTCTCTATACTTAAGAAGTTTGCTGAAGAGAAACGGTTGGTTATAAGTGGTTGTATGCCATCACTTACAGCAGAGCTAGGCATACACCCAAAAGGTTTTATAGATATAACAAGATGTGCCAACTTCTTCTCTATGGACTCTAACAGATGAGCTACTTCAAGAAAACCTTCTCCACCTTCACACTCTAGCGTATAGTACTCTTTTGAAAGTTTTGCTAACTCTTCTATGTCTATTATCTTATATTCGTGGAGTCCTATGGCTTTTGCATATAGATAAAAGTATGATTTGACACCAAACTCTCCAGCTTTAAGCAGAAGTCGTTTTTTTGCACTACTAAAGTCTATATGGTTTGTGCTATCTGTAGCTAACTCTTCTTTTGATTTGAGATCAGTTTTAGCCTCCCATAGACTTAGCATTAGACGATTGATGATGGGTTGAGGTATGCACTCAGCACCTTCAGCTTCTAAAAATTTGTGTAGATTGTAGTTCCCATCACCCTCAGTCATAGCTGCCCAGAACTCACCCATAACCATAACTTTTGCCTTTGGTTGAAGACGATTTAGTTTAACTTTTGAGAGAATACCCCTACATCTATACATAGCTCTTGTAAGATTTTTATGTGATATAAAAGCATTAGATACAATATCTCTACACTCCTCTAAAGCTCTGTTTGTAGAGCCTACCTCAACTTCATAAGGGCGTATTTTGTATCCTAGAATATTGAGTATGTCACCTATTATTACAGCTTTTACAAGAGTTACAAAAAACTTTGGAGTGAAGTTCAAAAGATTGTCATCTATCTCATCTCCTTGAAAGATGCCTTTATTGTGTTCAAATGAGGTTATGCGAAAGCCATCAAATCCAGCATCACGCAAAGCTTTTTTATATTCAGTAATATACATACCAAACCTACACGGTCCACACCCACCAGCTGTGATATAGATATATCTTTTTACTATCTCTTTGGCACTAATACCCTCATTATCTCTAAGATTTTGTAGATATTTGACAAGATTTCCAACAGTAAAGTATGTAGGGTTACATTGGGCTTTGTTACCAAATGCTTTACCCGTTTGAAAAGATGCAAAGTCTGGATTTGGTAGAGCTATGTAGTTTATGCCAAGAGAGTTAAGAGCAGATTGTATCAGCTTGTCTTGCATAATAGTTAGCCCACCAGATAACATTATGGTTTTACTTTGTGGTGCGTACTCTATGGGTTTTTTGGGTACATCTCTCCATTGAGTAGCCTCTTGATTTAAGAAGTTTAAATCACCATTTTTATCTGTTGTTTTTATGTTGCTACAAGATAAGCTCATACTCTCTAATCTCCTTAATTTCATACATCAAAGTGTTAATCTATACTGTTCTAAAGTATATGCAAATGTCTTGACTCTAATCTTTATAGAGCCTCCAGGTTTATTGGCATCTATATCGTGTAGGGTAAGATGAGGTGTTCTTGATGCTCCTAAGATTTTATCTATTATGGCATATGTAGGAGCATCGTGTCCACACTTAAATGAGCTTAAGTCAACTACTGCTACATTTGGGTGACGTGCTGCAAACTTTGCAGCCCATACTTTTTGTGCTGAGTTTGTAGAGAAGTTCTCTGCCCATACATCTCGTATGTCAAAAACTGAAGAGATGTAGTTTTTCTCTATATCATCTTTAAAGTAAGGCTTAAGATACTCCTCATCTTTAGGAATGGCACTCATTGAGATACTCTTAAATCCAAGAGATTGGAACTCATCTAATATCTCATGGTTTATACCTGAGTCAAGATGGTAAGGGCGACCTAATAGCAATATAACAACTTCACCATTGGCTACAGCACTATCTAGTATCTCTTTGCCTTTTGCCATTAGTATTGTATGGCTTTTTTCTAGTGCTTTATACGCCTCTTCTACTGCCCAGTTACTCTCATCTTGTGTTATCTTTAGTCTATCTCTCCATGTATGAAAAATTTGTTTTTTAAGTAGCTCTTTATTCTCAAAATTGAGTGCCTCTTCTACATAGTCTATCTTTTTTTCAGCAAACAGATCTCTCTCTTTTGTAAAAGCAGAATATACTACTTTTGGTGTACCAGATACTACGGGACAAGCAGTTTGTCCCATACTCTCCTTAACATAACCACCAATATGGGTAATGGCAGGAAACCATATATACTCAAATGCTTTACGTGTAAACTTTTTGTTATGAAGTAGGGCATATATATGTGATTGTGCCACTTTAGCAGGGTAGCATGAGTCAACAGAACCATATTTTGCACCTTCAAGATACATATCTTCGTTTGAAAAATTGGAAAATATTACATTTTCAGGCTTAATGCCTAAAGCTTCCAGATAGGTACGTAAAAATGGTGCTAAAGAGTAGATATTTAGCACTCTTGGTATGGCAACTTTTAGTTTGGCTCTATGCTCTATGAGATCTTTTGTGCTTGTGTTAAATTCTCTTGTAATCTCTTTTCGAAGTGTAGGTCCCCAACCACCTAAAGTTACTCTAACTTTTTGCTCTTTTATTTTTGTTTTAGAAGTTGGAATCTCATCTAGTATATAGTTTGATTTGAAGAGTTCTAGTGACTCCTCTTTTACAAGATTTGGAATATCTTTTTGTAACTCTTTTCGTGATCTCTTTAGCTTTTTTAGTGCTTCATTTGACTCAACTGTACCATCTTCACAAGCAAATCCTGCTATGTAGCGTACACTTTTTGAGTTTGGTGTTTTAGTATCTATAAATGTACGCGAACAGTTTATACTACAGAAGTGACATCGTGTAGTCTCATCGGTTTTTGAGGTGTATGTCATAGACAATGCCTCTTTCATACCACTAAACGTAGCATATCCACGTCTAGCAACAACATCTTTAGCTTCAAGTGCTGCTCCATAAGCTCCAGCTTCACCAGGGTGTGGGTGTAGATCTACCCTTGCATTTGGTACAAGATTTTTTATGTAGTCAACTTGAGCTTTAAGTGCTGCTTGATTGTATTGT
The DNA here is from genome assembly GCA_027045015.1 of Sulfurovum sp. Taxonomy (GTDB): domain Bacteria; phylum Campylobacterota; class Campylobacteria; order Campylobacterales; family Sulfurovaceae; genus Sulfurovum. The sequence continues at coordinate 8,385 of JALUBF010000034.1, read as the reverse complement.
GTTCCACCTTGAAGAACAAAATGCTCTCCAAAGGCAGATAGGTTAGGTGCTTGAACGACATATTGCCATATATTTTTTGGTAAAACTTTAGATATACCTGCAAAAAGTTCCTCTTTGGTATAACCCTCTTTTTGAAAATTTACTCTATCAGTATCTAAAAATACAGCACATCCATAGTTAAACAAAGGAGCTTTTTTTGCCATAAATGCAACATCTGCAAACTCTTCTATGGCTACTCCAAACTGTTTTGCCATAGCTTGTAGAAGTGTTCCGTTTCCTGCTGAACATTGGTTTGAAAGACGAAAATTTTTCATCATTCCATTCTCCATAAAAAGAACTTTTATATCTTGTCCTCCAACATCGCATATGACATTTATACTTTTGCCAAACTCTTTTTGAGCAGACTTCATATGTGCTATTGTCTCTATGATATTGGCATCAGCACTCAATGCTCCTTCTAATACATCAGCAGCATATCCAGTAACACCTAAACCCTGTATGTCATAGTATCCATCTTTATCAAACTCATCTATCTTTTTTAGTAGTTCAACAGTATCTTCTATGGGGTTACCACGTGATAGTTGATATACCTTTATAAGTAGTTCTCCTTTATCATCGCAAACTACAGCTTTTGATGATGTTGAGCCTCCATCTATGCCTAAAAAGCAGGTTCTCTTTTTTGTCAATTTAAGTGGAGTAAATGGTTTTAGTCTATAGGCTTTTTTAAACTCATCTAGCTCTTTTTGTGAGCCTATAAGTGGAGTATCAACACTATTGTTTTGTGTGACCCCTCCTGTATCTACAAGAGTTTTTAGTTGTACAACACCAGTAAATGATTTGTTGTTATTTGCTTCACCCTCACCAAAGATAACTGCCCCCAATGCTGCATAGTACTCTGCATTATCGGGTACATTTATGAGTTTGTGAAGATTTGCTTTATCGTACTCTATGCCACGCTCATTCCAAATCTCAGCTATACGCATACGCCAACACTCTTGCAAAAATGGTAAGTAGGTATTTGGTCCTCCTAGTAGAAGTACATTTGGCATAAGAGTATTTCCTCTTGCAAGTACAGTTAGGTTTTGCATAACTATGGCATCGGCTAGAGAATTCATAATTTCATCAGATGGGATAGAATTTTTTACAAGATTGACTATGTCTGTCTCTGCAAATACTCCACATTTGGCTGCTACATGGTGAAGTTTGTCTGTTTTGAAGGTGAGTGTTTGAACATCTTCTATCTCCATACCAACTTTCATAGTACACTTTTCTATAGTTGCACCAGTTCCTGATGCACACTTGTCATTCATAGATGTAAGAACAGATTTTTTACCATCTTTATCAACTTTAAAGTGGATAATCTTTGCATCTTGACCACCAAGTTCTATAACTGCTCTAACATCTGGGTGTTTATGTTCGACAGCCAAGACTACAGCGTTTACCTCTTGAACAAAACGAGCATTAATAGTAGGAGCTATGCGTGAAGCTCCAGAGCCTGTGATGTATGACTTGTTAATATTGTTATAAATCTCTGGATAAGTTTCAGATAGCTCTTTGAGTAGTCTTAGTAGAGTTGGTGCTTGTTTTGTATCGTGTTTGGTGTAAGCTTTTGCCAATATATTAAAGTCACTATCACAAACAACATACTTGACAGTAGTAGAGCCAATATCTATACCAAGAGCATACTTTAAAGTTTTATTTGGCATTTTGTATATTTTTATCTTTAGTTTTAAATGCCCATACTATCCACGCTATACCTAGTACTATAAATGGTACACTCAACATCTGACCTGTAGTAAATGGTAGGCTTGTTGTGTAGTCTGCTTGTCTTGTTTTTGTATACTCTAGTAAAAAACGAGCTATAAACATATATGTTAAAAATATCCCTGGTAGGATTTTGGTTGCAAAAGATGAAGATACTCTTTTGTAAACATTTATAAGAATAAGAAGTAAAAAGAGGTATGCTCCTGCCTCATAGAGTTGTACAGGGTGGCGTGGTATCATATCTATACGTTCAAAGACTATGCCCCAAGGTTTATCTGTTGGTAGCCCTAGTATCTCAGAGTTAAATAGGTTTCCAAAGCGTACAAATGCAGCAGTCAAAGCCCCAGGCATAGTCATACGTGCAAGTAGCCACCAAAAAGATTGCCCATATCGTTTAGCAAATATATAAACAGCAGTAACTACACCAATAAGCCCACCATGACTAGCAAGTCCACCTTTCCATACTTTAAATATCTCCATAGGGTGAGAGAGATAAAACTCTGGTTCATAAGCAAAACAGTGCATAAGTCTAGCACCTACAACAGCCCCAATAAGTACATAGATGAGAAAATCATCTAACTCTTTGGGATCTTTATTTTCACGTTTATAGATCCATTGAAGTATCATAAGTCCAAGAAAGAATGAACCTACAAATAGTAGCCCATACCAACGAAGTTGAAGAGGACCTAAGTGTAAAATGACAGGGTCAATATTCCAGATAAAATGTTTCATATAAATACCTTATTTAAAGTGGAGGTATTATACTTGAAATTTATTAATAATATTAATTATTTATTTTGAGAAATATAATGTTTAAGAGCATCTCTCATAAGGGATATATGATAATTTTCTTGATTGTTTATAAAATCAAAAAATTGTGCTAACTCAGAACTATCTTTGCTAACAGCATCAGATAAGTTTCTACACTCCTCTTTAGCAATTATCTCTTCATCTATACCATCTTTTAAAAACTGTATAACATCATCTACTTGGTATAACTCCTTCATAACTACTCTTGGTACAGCAAGTATGCCCATTTTTGCACTTAAATCACCAAAACGCTTAAGATGAAAGAAGCTTTCATCTATTAGGATTTGAAATATTCTATTCATATAGTAGTCACTACTATGTGCTTTTAGATAATTATATATGAGTATAAGTTCATACTCTTTATATGTCTCTTCAAATAAAAATAGTGTCAAAGCATCTGTTGCCTCTTTTGTTAAAGAGATATCTGGAAGTTCTCTTTGCATATCAAATGCTTTTACCTCTTCATCTTCCATGCTATTTAGGTTATTTTTGAAGTAGGTTATATCACTTTTTATTCTAAAACCTAAATCATCATCACCAAGCATAGACTCTATCTCTTCGAGTCTTTTTATAATATCTTTTAAAATGATATGTAGATTTGTCACTTTTATGGGTACTGGAGTTCTATTATAATTATAGTCTTCTCTTTTATTAACTATCTCATTTTCTATCCAAGTAAAGTGTCTAAATAGAATATCTGAAAAGTCAATAAGAGTCTCTTTGTTGGCTGAATTGGACATAAAACCTGCCATAAGCATCTCAAGCCAAGCTTCATGTAGTTTTATCATAAGTTTTTTCATCTACTGATCCTCTTCTTTAGGCATACAACTTTGAGTTACATTATAGGTAATAACAGGATAGTCAGCTTCATTTTGACGTTTCTCATAAGTATCTACGGCTGCTATTATGGCTAATGCTACCATCTCAGAACAAGCTGCCTCTTCAGGAGGAAGTTTAGTTAAGAGATTTAATGTGGCATTTACTAAATTTTTTGCACCATTTAAGTTTAACTCTTTTGCCTCTTCTGTAAGCATAGACCCAGCTACAATCGTAGTAGTACACCCAATAGCTTGAAAAGATATATCTTCTATATACGGTTCATCTTCATCTTTACCTATCTTGAGATATACAGCAACTTTTTCTCCATTATCTGGATTTTTACCTATCCCTTCTACATCAGAGTTTTCCATAGAACCATAGTTTTTAGGACTCATCATATGTTCTATTAGTTGATCATCTACTACCATTATGTTCTCTCCAAAGCTCTTTTTTTACAAGCAGCTACATCTAAACAGAAGTATCCTTTACCTTTTTTAGCAGGTTTAAGCTCTTCTATTACATCATGACCACATTTTTTACATACATCTGTAGATGATACTTTAATGTTCTCTTGCACAACTTCTGGACGCATAGCAGGGAATAGTAGTACATCACGGATAGTATGTTGATTTGTAAGCATCATTACAAGTCTGTCTATACCTATACCTTCACCTGCTGTTGGTGTCATACCGTAGCTTAATGCTCTAACAAAATCACTGTCCATATGCATCGCTTCATCATCACCTGTAGCCTCTTTTGCATCAACTTGCCCTTTAAATCTATTGTATTGGTCTAGTGGGTCGTTAAGCTCTGAGAATCCATTGGCTATCTCTTTTCCTGCCATAAAAAGCTCAAATCTTTCAGTAATATCTGGATTGGTATCACTTCTTCTAGCAAGAGGAGATATATCGACAGGATAATCTGTAATAAATGTAGGATTTATGAGTTTCCCCTCTACAAATTCATCAAATAGTTCTGCTTGTACATAGCCTAATGTCCAGTTATCATCTGTTTTTAGATTATGCTCTTTTAGGTAGTTGAGTCCAGCATCTCTATCTTCAACAATTTCTCTTGTTACTCCACCTATATTTACTATGGAATCTACCCAAGATACTTTTGCAAATGGTGTAGAAAAATCTATTTCTATATCTCCATAAGGTAGTTTTCTATCTAAGTTTAAGTTATCAAATAGATAGTCAAATAACTCTTCGGTAACCTCCATAAGCTCTTTGTATGTTTTATATGCCCAGTAGAACTCAATAGATGTAAATTCAGGATTGTGTGTGGCATCTATCCCCTCATTTCTAAAGTTTCTATTTATCTCAAACACAGCTTCCATACCACCAACAATAAGACGTTTTAGATAGAGTTCAGGAGCTATACGCAAATAACGGTCAACATCTAAGGCATTATGATGAGTGATAAATGGTTTTGCATTTGCTCCACCAGGAATAGGGTGCATCATAGGTGTTTCTACCTCTAAAAACCCTTTATCTTCAAAAAATCTTCTTATGCTAGATACTATTTTAGAGCGAAGTACAAAACGATTTTTAACATCTGCATCCATAATCATATCTAGGTAACGTTGACGATATTTTATCTCTTGATCTTTAATCCCATTAAATTTTTCAGGTAGTGGAGAGATAGCTTTTGTTACCAAATTTACCCCTAAACAATGCAGAGTAAGCTCACCTGTTTGTGTAACAAAAGGGTATCCTGTTGCTTCTATAATATCACCAACTTCAAATAGCTTTTTAACAACATCATTATAATACCCCTCTGGTAGGTCATCACGGTTAAAGTAAATTTGTACCAAACCATCAGTATCTTCTATCTTGGCAAATCCAGCTCTTCCCATAATACGGATAAATTTTAGACGACCTGTAAGTTTGTAAGATTTCTCTTTATCTTGTTTCATCTCACCTTCAGGAAGATCCATCTCTTTTACATACGCACACTCATCTAAAAATGTTTTAGATGGTGTACCTTTTTTTATCTGATTTTGATAAGGGTTTATCCCTTTTTCTCGTAGTGTTTGACTCTTTTTTATACGCTCTTGAATATATTGGTTATTAAACATTATTGGCTCCTAGTTACTATTTTCTTGGCACTCTTCACAAAGACCTACTATCTTCATAGTGTGATCATTCATTTTAAAGTTGAATTTTTTTGCTATCTCTTCTTGTCTATGTTCTATCTCTTCATCATAAAACTCTATTATCTTTCCACACTTTGTACATATGAGATGGTCATGGTGTTTTTTTAAGCCAAGTTCATACTTTTTACCTTGAGCTCCAAACGATATGGACGATACTATCTCAGAGTTTTCTAGTAGAGATAATGTACGATAAACAGTAGCTATACCAATGTTTATATCGGGATTTTTCTTTTTTATCATAGTATATATATCTTCTGGTGTAAAGTGACCATCATTTTTGTAGAGAAATTTTAATATTAGTTCTCTTTGTTTTGTGAATTTCAGACCATTTTCTTTTAAAATAGTCTGAAATTTCTCTAAGAGTAAATTGTATGAAATCATAGTAAAACCTTAATTTTTAACTGTATTATTTTGTTCTGTAGAATTTTTTTCTTCCATATCTTTAGGTTTTACGGTTAAATGTAGTTTTGATGGGTCTAGATTTATCAGATATGAACCTGTAGCTTTTAGATAAGGATATAATATAGAATTACCTACATATTTTCCAAGATGCTCTTGTGCGATTTTTATATTTGATAAAGCTGTTACAATAAGAGCAAATATGAGAAAGTACTTACCTCCACCAGCTACAAATCCTAAAAATCGATTTAAAAATCCAAGACCACTTGCTGATGTAAGTTTTGAAAATATAGAACCAAGTATAGTTCCAATAAGCCATATTGTTATCAAAATTCCAAGAAAACCGATAAGCCTAAGTAAAGAACTATTTTCTAGGTGAAAAAAGTTAGTATCTATAAAAGCTCCTGCTTTATCTGATAATCTTGATGCAAAATATACTCCAGAAACTAGCCCCAATAGCCCAAAAATCTCTTTTATAAAACCTTGCATAAAACCTTTGATTCCTAATATAAATACTATAGCACCAATTGTTACATCAAAGTAATTAAAGTCTATCATTGAAAATTTTTCTATCATTTATCTGTTATCCTTATATATTTTTTGGTAATTCAGCAGGTTTATTTGCATATTGTAATGCAATATCACGAGTTATCTTCTTCTCTTTTAAAAATTTTACAAGAGCTTGAGTTTGAGTTTGCATACCACTATCACCTTGTCCTAGTTGCATTTGTGAATATATCTGGTGTACTTTATCTTCCCTAATAAGGTTAGATATAGCATTATTTGTCACAAGTATTTCAGCAGCTGCAACCCTTCCTCCACCTATTTTTGGTAGAAGTGCTTGAGAAATAACAGCTACCAAAGAAGAGGCAATCATAGCTCTAATTTGTGGTTGTTCTTCTCCTGAAAATACATCAACAATACGGTTGATAGTTCCTGGTGCAGAAGAGGTGTGGAGTGTACCAAATACAAGGTGTCCTGTCTCAGCAGCTGTAAGTCCAGATTCGATTGTTTCTCTATCTCTCATCTCCCCAATAAGTATAATATCTGGATCTTGACGCATAGCAAATTTAAGTGCGGCTGCAAATGATTTGGTATCATCACCTACACCTCTATGTGAAAATACAGATTTTTTATTTTGATGGATAAACTCTACTGGGTCTTCAACAGTAATTATATGTTTATGTTCTGTTATATTTATCTCATTAATCATAGCTGCGAGAGTAGTAGATTTACCAGAACCAGTTGGTCCAGTAACCAATATAAGACCTTTCTCTCTTTTAATCATTGATTTATATACCAAAGGTGAACCTAAATCATCAAGAGATGGTATGTCAATAGGAATAATCCTAAAGGCAGCTGCTATATCTCCAAGAGTTCTATAGTAGTTTGCTCTAAAACGTCCAATCCCTGGAAGAAGTAGTGCATAATCAAGCTCATTATCTTCTTCAAATTGTTGTTTTTGCTTTTCTGTAATTAAAGAGTAGCACATCTCTTCAATATCTTCACCAGTCATTATGGGAAGGTTGACAGGTTTTAGTGTTCCACTAAGTCTAATCTGAGGTTCAGATCGTGAGACAAGGTGTAGATCTGATGCTCCGTAAGTAACTACTGATTGGAGTAGTTTTTTTATGTCAAATGCAGCCATTTTGTATCCTTTAAAATTTATTTAATCTATAATAGCAGGTACTATAAAAAAATCATCAGCACTTTTAGGTGCATGTTTGAAAATATTTTTAGCTATATCATTTTTTTTACGAGGTATATCTTCTCTCAAAGGTGTTCCTCCCTCTAACGTAGAAAAAGATGAACTTAACTCATTGGTATCTAATTCATTCAAATTATTAATATAGTTTAAAATACCTGAAAGTTGCTCTTTTACTTCATCTTTTTTACTCTCATCAATACGAAGATGTGAAAGTTTTTCTAGTTTTGCTAAAACTGTATCATCTATTTGCATACTAAACCTTATTGGATTATTTTGTAATTTTTCTTATTATATATTAACTTTGTTTAGATATAACTAGATAAATATTTATTTTAAGGATAAAGAGATGATGAAAAAACTTGATATGAATTCTCAAGAGTTTAAAGATGAATTGCTAAAAACAAAAAAATTTACAGATAAAGTATGTGAAAGTAAAGGTTGGGTTTATAGTTCAAATATAGATGTCAATGAAGGTGTTACTCTTGGACTTGCTCGTCATAAATTACTATTTGGAAAACGTTTTTGTCCTTGTTTTATGGTAGAGCCAGATCCTAAAAAAGAGGGTAAATTTAAAAGTTCAGATGATCGTATTTGTCCGTGTAAACCAGCTATTGAAAAAGAGATACCAGAAAATGGAATCTGTCATTGTCAAATTTTTTGTACCCCAGAATATAAAAATAGATAGATTTAGTTGTCAAATTTCAGCATGTACAGTTGTCATCTAGTA
>JALUBF010000033.1 GCA_027045015.1 Sulfurovum sp. | reverse complement strand
AAAACAACTTGCATAATTAATGGAAAATCAAGTCCAACTTTCTGTTGAAAATGAATATTGAAATATGTATATTCTATACCTAAATATTGTGCTGTAAAAAATGCTGAGAAACCTGCAATAAGAGATGGAAGAAGAACATTATAACGGATAAGACCAACTATCAAAACCTCCACCCCAAAAATAGCTCCTGCTATGGGAGTACCAAAAACAGATGCAAATCCAGCTCCAATACCACAAATTACAAGTGTTTTTCTATCTTCTTTATTAAAGTTAAAAATATCCGAGACAAATGAAGACATACCTGCACCAATCTGAGCTCCTGGCCCCTCTTTCCCAACAGAACCACCAGAGAAGATAGTTAATACCGTGGCTAGTAACTTAATAGGGATTACAGCCAATTCTATTTTACCACTCTTTTTATGTACGGCTTCTATAACTTTTTCTGTACCATGTCCATGTGCATCTGGAGCAAACTTTTTTATTAACCAGACTGTTAAAACCAAGGCAAAAGGTAGTAAGTAATAGTGTTTAAAGGGTAATAAAGATTGATGCTCTTCTGTAAATTGTAAAATTTTTAAAAAAAGTGTAACACTAGCACCAATAACCACACCTATACTTGAAGATAGTAACAACCATCTTGTAACGCTTAAAAAAATGCTAACTTGTTCAATAGTATGGTTTTTCATATTTTATCTTTTATAATATATTTTGTATAAAATTATTATACCTATTTATAATTCAATTAAGCTAGAAATATCTACAATTAGAGTAAAAAAGTATAAAATAACTGTGTAAACTACATACTCATTTAGGATTAGAAAATAAATAAAACCTATAAGAGTTTTCGTATCCGAGGGAAATATCTTAAAATTTGGTTTTAAATAACTTCCATTCCTTAGCACTATTACCTCAACTCATACTTCAAATAAAATAGATATATCTTATCAAATGGTATCTTGATTATATCTCCTATAGGTTTGGGGTTTATTTTGCGTAAATCTTCTTCACTCATATCTAATGTATTAGCTATTTCAGTTAGATTTGCATCTTTTGTTATCTCTACAGGGGTGAGATTATATATAAGTGCCTCTTTTTTTATTAGATTTATATCTTCTGTTGCATTATCCTCTATATCTTCTATGATTGGAGGGATACTCTCACTACTCTCTCCCATCATTGCTAATAGGAGTATTTTTTTGATGTAGGCTCTCGTCTCTTTGGGGAGATATTTGAGTGTAGAGTTGGTAAGAGTAGAGAGGTCATCACTCTTTGCCTTTTTTATAGCTCTACTCATTCGTCCCTCACCACAATTATATGCCATCATAGCTATATACCATTTACCAAATCTCTTGTGCAGGTATTGTAGATACTCTATAGCTGAGGTAGTAGATTTATCAATATCTAGCCTCTCATCATAAAGTTTTGTGATGGTAAGGTCATAAGCTTTTGCTGTTTTTGGGATAAATTGCCACAGTCCAACGGCTCTCTTATTGGATTTAGCAGTGCTAATAAATCCCGACTCTACCATTGATAGATATATAAGC
>JALUBF010000032.1:70805-106351 GCA_027045015.1 Sulfurovum sp. | reverse complement strand
GCATTACTTTAAATGTTGAACGTTTGACTCCAACTACTCTTTTAAATGTTACATCATCTATATTTATAAATTTATCTATTTTTCTCATTCCGTATTGTACTATATTTTTAGTTTTGCAAGAAGTCTATTAGATTAATTAAATTAAAAAAACTTTTAAATTGATTATCAAATCTTTTTAAACTACTATTGTTATCTTGAATAATTGAAATAGTCTTATTCTTATCATTATCAATAAGATTTAAAATACTAATTTTATTAAAGTAGGTATTCTCTATATTAGTAAGTTTTTTCCAAAATGATTCTGAAGCTAAAAGAGAGTTTGTTAATATAATAAGTATTAATATGATTTTGTTTAAAGACATTAGAAATTCCATTAATTTTTAAAGAAGTATATCCTATTTTTGAGGTTGATTACACAACCAATAAATATATATAAATTTTATTTGGAAATCGAAGTAATTATCAAGTAATAAAAAATAACCTATCTTCTTTATATACTGAAAATAAGTTATTTAAAATAAAACTATCTTAGATATTTTTATGTGGGTCTTCATGAGAGTGATCCCATACCAATTTTCCTCCACCTAGCATATGAAAGTGTAGGTGTTTTACCTCTTGTTCTCCATCTTCACCATTGTTTGTAACAAGTCTATAACCTGTTTTATCTATGCCTAATTTTGTGGCTACTTCTTGCATAAATGTTGTCATCTCTGCCATAGTTTGTGGCGATACTTCTTGAAAACAATCTACATGCTTTTTGGGTATGATTAGTACGTGAATAGGTGCTTTGGGGTAGAGGTCATGAAATGCTAAAAAGTTCTCATTTTCAGCTACTGTATTGTTTGGAATCTCTCTATTTACTATTTTACAAAATATACACATAAGTTTGTCCTTTTTTCTTAATTATAACACATAAAAAGCTCTATAAATCCACTTATTATGAATTTTTAGATAAAATCACAGCTATTACTTAAGTCATATAGAGGTTTTATGAAAGAATTAGAAGATAAAATTATTCAAGCCAATTCGCTTGAGAGTTTGGAAAAAGTACGTGTAGAGCTTTTTGGTAAGAAGGGGATTTTAGCTGGTGAGTTTGCTAAGATGAAAGATGTACCTGGTCCAGAGAAAAGGGCTTTTGCTCAAGGACTCAATGAGAATAAAGCTAAATTACAAGCTAGTTTTGATGCACGTTATGAAGCCTTAAAAGTAGAAGAGATAGAGAGAGTTTTAAAGTCTGAAGCTATAGATGTTTCTCTATATGGAACAGTTGCACAAAAGGGTGCTCTTCACCCTGTGATGGAGACTATGGATAAGATTATTGACTACTTTGTAGCACTGAACTTCTCTGTAGAATCTGGTCCTATGGTAGAAGATGATTTTCATAACTTTGAAGCTTTAAATCTACCTAAATACCACCCAGCACGAGATATGCAAGATACTTTTTATTTTAAAGATGGTGGATTACTAAGAACACATACATCACCAGTACAGATACGTACAATGCTTGAGACAAAGCCTCCTATACGTATGATAGCTCCAGGGACTGTATTTAGACGTGATTTTGATGTAACTCATACACCTATGTTTCATCAAGTTGAAGGTTTGGTTGTAGATGAAAAAGGTAAAGTTAGCTTTGCAAACCTAAAATCAATTTTGACTGATTTCTTACAATATATGTTTGGTGATGTAGATGTACGTTTCCGTCCTTCATTCTTTCCATTTACTGAGCCATCTGCTGAAGTTGATATCTCTTGTATATTTTGTGAAGGAAAAGGGTGTCGTATCTGTTCGCATACTGGTTGGCTAGAGGTATTAGGCTGTGGTATTGTAGATCCAAATGTATTTAAGGCAGTTGGATATGAAGATGTGAGTGGTTATGCATTTGGACTAGGAGTAGAGCGTTTTGCAATGTTAATGCATAAGATACCAGACTTAAGAAGTCTGTTTGAGGGAGATATAAGACTATTGGAGCAGTTTAGATGATAATTACAAGATCTTGGTTACAGGAATTTATAGACCTTGAGGGTGTTTCTAATGAAAAGCTCTATGAGACATTCAATAGTATTGGACTTGAAGTTGATAGTATAAATGAGATTAAAATCGCAGATAAGGTTGTAGTTGGTAAAATCCTTTCATGCGAAAAACACCCTGATGCCGATAAGCTTAATGTATGTCAGATAGATGTTGGAAGTGGCATAAAACAGATAGTTTGTGGTGCATCTAATGTTGTAGATGCCGAGTATGTGGCAGTAGCTACTATAGGTGCAGTGCTTCCTGGTAACTTCAAAATAAAACATGCAAAACTTCGTGGTGTTGAGTCCGATGGTATGGTATGTGCATCAAGTGAGCTTGGATTACCTGATATGGGTAAAGGTATTATGATACTCGATAGTAGCATTGGTGAGCTTGAAGTTGGACGTGAGTTTGGTAGCTATGATAAAGTAGCAGATACCATTATAGAGCTTGAACTTACAGCAAACCGTGGTGACTGTTTAAGCGTATATGGTGTAGCTAGAGATTTATCTTCAGCACTTGACATTGAGATGAAACAGATTGAATATAAGCAAGAAGAGAAGATAAAATTGGGGATTGCTAGAGTAGCAGAAATCCATACCAATGGTAAAATTGATGCCGATTTGTCTTATAAACTTGCAACAGTTGATAGCATAAGTGGAAGTTTTCTTGTTGATTTGCGTTTAGCAATGGTAGATGTAGAGGCTAAAGATAGACTATCTTCACTACTAGCTTATGCTACTCATACTACAGGGGTTATCTTGAGAGCCTATGATAGTACTTGCTTTACCAATGAAGAAGATAAGATAAAAGTTACCCCAACATCAAAAGCTAAGGGTATCACAGAGATTATAGCAAATGAAAAGATATGCTCTGTTGTAGGTGTAAATCAATCTGAAGAGAGTATGGCAACCCAAAATAGTAAAGGGCTTTTGATAGAAGCTAGTTATATCAATCCAGATACTCTAGTAGAAGCAGTATCAAATACCAAACTAAAAACAGATGAACTATACTACAAAACATCACGTGGCTCAAACAATGAACTTAAGTTTGGATTGGCTCTATTTGCACATCTTATGGATAGCTATGCAGAATTTTCTTGTTATGAAGGCTCTTTAGATGTAGCTTTAAAAAGAGAGAAGCATAGAGTAGTTGTAGATGCTAAAGAGGTATCTTCTATCATAGGTATGGAGGTATCTATTGGCAAGATAGTTACAGTTTTACAAAAGCTTGGATTTGAGATATCTAAAGTTAGTGAAGAAGTAGTATCTGTATTGGTTCCTATATTTAGACATGATATTAAAAATATTCAAGATATTACTGAAGAGATTGTACGTATTATTGGTATCAATAACATAGAAGCAAAACCATTTGTATTTGCTGAAAAGGCACGTTTAAATGATGTTACTTCAAGATATAAAGCAAAAAAAGAGTTTAGAAATCGTGCTGTAGGTGTTGGATATTTTGAAAATGTATCTTATGTATTTTCAGATAAAACATCTTTACAAAAGTATGGATTTGAAGTTACTAAAGATGAGTTAGAACTTGCCAATCCTATAGCAGAAGAGCTAAATACACTAAGAAGTACACTTATTGTAAATCTACTTAATGCTGTTAAACGTAATGTAAGTTACTCTAAGAAGTCTATACCACTCTTTGAAATAGGTGCCATATTTACTCCTACTAGAAAACAAAGCGATGTTATCTCTTTCATATTTTCAGGTCAGAGTGAAAGTGAGAGTGTAGTAAATGCTGGTAAACCTTCAACAATAGATTTTGCAACATTTACACAAAAAGTTGGTGCAGTTATTGGTGCATTTGAGCTTGAACCATGTAGTTATAACAATGCTCTTCTTCACCCATACCAATCTGCAAATGTCATAGTAGATGGTAGAGTGTGTGGATTTATCTCTAAACTTCACCCAACAGTACAAGAGGAGTATGGCATACCTGTAACATTTATAGCCGAGTTGGATTTAGATGCACTTTTACCTAAACATATCAATGCAACGCCTATCTCCAAATTTCAAGGTGTTTACAAAGATTTATCGGTAGTTATAGATAAATCTATGGGCTATTATGAGGTAGCAAAAGTTCTTAATAGTTTAGATTTGGATATGCTTAAAGATATCTATCCTGTAGATATCTATGAAGATGATAAGTTAGGGGATAAAAAATCTTTAACAGTTCGTTTCTTTATCCAATCTATGGAAAAGACACTAGAAGATAGAGATATAGAGATGGTTATGGAGCAGATAATGACTGTTTTGAAAAATGAGTGTAAAGCAGAGTTGAGATAGTATTATGAAGATACAGTTAGCATCTAGTTATGGTTTTTGTTTTGGTGTAAAACGTGCTATAGAGATAGCACAAGAGCATAGAGGTTCTAAAACTTATGGACCTCTTATACATAATAAAGATGAGATAAATCGTCTTAAAGAGGGCTTCAACATAGGACTTGCTGAGAAGTTTGAAGATGTAGATGTTGATGACTCGGTAGTCATACGTACACACGGTATCCCTAAGGATGAATTGGCAAAGCTTAAAGAGCAGAAAAATGAGATTATTGATGCAACTTGCCCATATGTTACTACCCCACAAAATATAGTAGCAAAGATGAGTAAAGATGGCTACAGCATAGTTATATTTGGCGATAAAGACCACCCTGAGATAAAAGGTGTAGTTAGTTATGCTGAGTATCAAGATGATGCTTTTATAGTTTTAGAGCCTGAAGAGTTGGAAGATTTACCTCTACGAGGAAAAGTTGCCGTAGTATCTCAAACTACTAAAAAACCTGAAGATTTTGCTAAAGTAGTTAATGCTTTGATGCTTACACGTAAAGAGATAAGGGTATTTAATACCATTTGTAATGCAACATTTGAAAATCAAGATGCAGCTTTGGAGTTAGCAAAAGATGCTGATGTTATGGTAGTTATAGGTGGTAAACACTCATCAAATACAAAACAGCTTCATAGTATCTGTAAGCGTAATTGTGATGATTCATACCTTATTGAGAATGAGAATGAATTGGAGAGTAGTTGGTTTGAAGGTAAAGAGCTGTGTGGTATCTCAGCAGGAGCTTCAACTCCTGATTGGATAGTACAAAATGTTATCAATAAGATTCAAGATATTAAAAAAGCAGAAATAGTTTAATGAATAGTTTAACTCTAAAATATATCTCTAAAATAGATGGTGAGGTAAACTTACCAGGCTCAAAAAGTCTCTCAAATAGAGCTTTATTACTCGCCTCTTTAGCTAAAGGCACTACAAAAATTACCAATCTTTTAGATAGTGATGATACACGATATATGCTACTTGCATTAAAGCAATTGGGTATAAAATATAGACTATCTGAGGATAAAACTGAGTGTATTGTTGAAGGTAATGGTGGAGCTATAGAGTGTGATGCCCCTCAAGAGTTGTATCTAGGTAATGCTGGTACAGCTATGCGTCCTTTGTGTGCAGCTTTATGTTTGGGTAGAGGAAGTTATGTCTTAACAGGTGAGCCTCGTATGAAAGAGAGACCCATAGGTGATCTTGTAAATGCTTTACGTCAAGCAGGTGCAAATATAGAGTATAAAGGTAGTGAAGGCTATCCTCCACTTAGCATAGAAGCAAATGGTTTGAATGGTGGAGAGGTTAGCATTGATGGTGCAATCTCAAGTCAGTTTTTAACAGCACTTCTTATGTCAGCCCCTATGGCAAAGGAGAGTATGACTATCACCATCATAGGTGAGCTTGTCTCTAAGCCATATATAGATATTACCATAGATATTATGAGAGATTTTGGTGTTGAGGTAGAGAATGATAACTATAAAAGATTTTATATAAAATCAGGGCAGAGTTATAGAGCAGTAGAGAGTTTTATGGTAGAGGGTGATGCAAGTTCAGCCTCCTATTTTTTGGCTGCTGCTGCTATAAAAGGTGGAAGAGTTAAGGTTACAGGTATTGGCAAAAAGAGCATACAAGGTGATGTTCAATTTGTAGATGTATTGGAGAAAATGGGTGCAAAGATAGAGTGGGGCGATAGATATGTCTCTGTAGCAAGAGATAGACTTCACGCTATAGATATGGATTTCAATCATATTCCTGATGCTGCTATGACCATAGCAACTATGGCTTTGTTTGTAGATGGTACTACAACACTACGCAATATATATAACTGGAGAGTAAAAGAGACAGATAGACTCTACGCTATGGCTACAGAACTTCGTAAAGTTGGTGCTACTGTAGAAGAGGGAGATGATTATCTTAAAATCACCCCTCCAAAAAAGTTAAAACACGCATCTATCGATACATACAATGACCATAGAATGGCAATGTGTTTTTCTCTTTTAGCACTTGATCCAGTATCTGTAACCATAAATGAACCTGAGTGTACAGCTAAGACTTTTCCAACCTATTTTGAAGTTTTAAAGAGTATCTCTAAGTAGTTTTTATGAAGATTATAGAGATTCAAATATCTCTAAGACTTCGAGGTACTCCTCTGTCTTATCTTCATAAATCTTCTCAAGTTTCACTAGCTCTTCACTAAGAGTAGTCAATCCTTTCTCTTCATAACATTTTGGGTCATATAGGCAACTATTTATCTCTTCTATCTTTTTTTCAAGCTTCTCTATCTCATCTGGTAGATTGTCGTATGCTTGTTGTTGTTTATAGGTGAGTTTTGTCTGTTTCTTCTCTTTTTTATCTTCTATCTTATCAGTAGTTTGTATAACCTCTTTTTCTATGGAGTTAAGCTCTTTTAGCTCTTTTTCTATCTCTAAATACTCAGTATATGTTTGAAAAGACTCTTCAACCAAGCCATTACCCTTAAATATAAATAGTTTAGAGGCTATCTTGTCTATGAAGTATCTATCGTGAGATACAAATAGTAATGCACCCTGAAATGCTATAAGTTTATCTTCAAGTATAGTAATAGTTTGAATATCCAAATCATTTGTAGGCTCATCTAATATAAGGCACTCAACATTTTTAGTAAAAAGTAGTGCTAATGCTACACGGTTTTTCTCTCCACCACTTAGTTGTCCCACTTTTTTACTCATATACTCCTCAGGAAATAAAAATGTTTTAAGGTAGGCATAGACGTGCATATGTCTGCCTTGTACATCTACATGGTCTCCTCCATCTGGGCAAAAAGTCTCTATGAGCGTATGTTCATCATTTAACATCTCTCTATGTTGGTCAAAGTAGCCTATGGTAAATTCACCTTTGTCTATAACTCCACTATTGGCTTTAAGGCGACCTAGTAGAAGTTTTAGCATAGTAGATTTACCAGCACCATTTACTCCTACTATGGCTATCTTGTCACGTTGTAGTATGCGTGTAGAGAAATTTTCTATGAGAAGTTTATGGGCTATGGAGTAGTTTAGATTTTCTACATCAAATAGCATCTTGCGTTTACTTAGCCCTTTTTCACCTCTCCAACTCTTTTTTTCACGTTCTAATTCTACTTGCATTTTACGAATGAGAGTAGGGTTCTTTTTGGCTTGTTCTCTTAGCTCAAATACTCTTGCTTTACGACCTTGGTTACGTTTCTCTCTAGCACGTACACTCTTGCCTAACCACTCCTCTTCCCGTTTTAGCATCTTAAGTAGTGTATCGTGACTTTTTGCTAAAGATTTCATACGTTCCTCTTTTTGAACAAGATAGTCACGGTAACCACCTTTGTAGCTTACAAGTCCTTGGTTCTCTACCTCTATTACTCGTGTAGCAATGGTATCAATAAAATGTCTATCGTGAGATATAAATAGTAGTGTAAACTTCTCTTTAAGTAGAATATCTTCCAAAAATTCAACCATATATACATCAAGGTGGTTGGTAGGTTCATCAAGCAGTAGTACATCAGGCTTTTTTAGTACCAATGATGCTAGAGCTACACGGCGTTGCTCTCCACCAGATAGTGATATAACCAAACGGTTCTCATACTCTTTTAGCTTAAACTCTTGTAGTATTCTCTCTATCTTATCATCTAAGTTCCACGCATTGTGGTGGTCAAGAAATGCTGTAATATTCTCTAATTTAGCTAGTAACTCTCTATTTTCAAAATCATTTGCAACCTCAAGGCTAAGTCTCTTGTGTTCCTCTTGTGCATTTTTTAGTTCAGCAAGTTCACCAAGTATGGCATCTCTTACACTAAGGTCTGCCTCAAAATGTGGTTGTTGGGCTAACATCTCTACTTGTAGGCTAGAGTTTACTACTCTTTTACCCTCAGTAGGCTCTTCTACGCCTAATGCTATCTTCATAAGTGTAGATTTACCACAACCATTTTGCCCTACAATAGCTATACGCTCATTTGAGTTTAGGTGAAAATCAACATCATTAAGAAGTAGTTTGATGTCATACTGTTTTTTTATATTGAATAGGTCTATGAGTGCCACATTATTTCCTTGATGCTCTATTGTCGAAATTATAGCAAATTTAAGTCTTGATTAGGTATATTCCAAATATTATTATAAAAGGAACTTAATATGTTAGAAATTATTATTATCTTATATTCTATTTACACATTTATGAAGATATATATTGGTGTAATGCAAATAGGTTATATAAATCAAGAGAAGCGTAAAAAGCCTGTACTTATGCAAGAGGGTAAATATATGGTAGCTGGTAACTATGCAGTTGCCAATGAAAAGTTAGAATTGGTAAGCAATTTTGTGGACTATCTTGTGTTTATATGGTGGGTTACTTCAGGATTTTCTTGGCTTTCATCTTTTGTGCAAGTAGATGGAAACATACTTCAAGCAGTACTGTTTTTATTTGGGTTTATGGCTATTAATTACATAATAGGGTTACCATTTGAGCTTTATCAAAAGTTTAAGATAGATGAAGATTTTCATTTCAATAAAATGACACCAAAGATGTTTGTAGTTGATAGTATTAAGTCATCTCTACTTTTTCTTCTTATAGGTGGTGCTATATTTGCAGTTTTATCATGGATCATAATCAACTTTGAATCATGGTGGTTATGGGGTTTTATTACTATTTTTATAGTGGCAATCTTAGCCAATGTACTTATGCCTACTTTTATGGCAATGTTTAATAAGTTTACACCCATAGAAGATGGTGAATTAAAAGATGAGATATCTAAGCTTATGCAACAAGCAGGACTTAAAAATGATGGTATCTTCATTATGGACGCATCTAAACGTGATGGTAAACTCAACGCATTTTTTGGTGGTCTTGGCAAATCAAAACGTGTAGTACTCTTTGATACGCTCATAGAAAAGTTAAATACAAAAGAGCTTTTAGCTGTTATAGGACACGAGTTGGGACACTTTACTCATGGTGATATATGGAAAAATATATCACTTATGGGACTACTTCTTTTTATAGCATTTTACATCTTTGGTCATCTACCTGATAGACTTTTCTTGGAGATGGGCATAACTCCTAGTGCAGGAGTTCAGATAGCTATGCTAATGTTGCTTTTGCCACTTCTTAGTTTTGTATTTACCCCATTTATGTCAGCAGTAAGCCGTCATAACGAATATGCAGCAGATGAGTATGGTTCAGCTATGGGAGGAAAAGAGAATTTAGTTTCAGCACTAATGAAACTAGTAACTGAAAACAAATCATTTCCAAAGTCACACCCATTGGTAATATTTTTCTACTATACTCACCCACCAGTACTAGAACGCCTAAAAGAGTTAGGTTTTGATGCTAACAATACTAAAGAAGAGAGAGAGTCAGAGTTACCAAAAGATGGAATTTTTGCTTTTATGGATAAAGATGACAATTAGAGAAACTATAAATTGGGCAAAAGAAGAGCTAAAAGATGTATGTGAGCGTCCACAGTATGAGGCAGAGTTACTTTTAGCGTATGCTTTAAAAAAAGATAGAACATATCTTATAATGTATGATAATACAGAGGCAGATATAGAAGAGTATAGAAAATATATTCAAAGAAGAAAAGAGTATGAACCTTATGAGTATATTGTGGGTGAAGCTAGTTTTTATGATGTTGAATTATGTGTAGAACAAGGGGTGCTTATCCCTCGTCCTGAGACGGAGATACTTGTAGATTTGGTAGCCAATATTATTGAGAAAGAGAAGATAACAAGCATAGCTGAGATAGGTGTAGGTTCTGGGGCTATCTCTATTATGTTAGCAAAGAAATTTCCATCACTGAAGATTGTGGCTACAGATATATGTGATACTCCACTAAAAGTAGCAAAACTCAATATAGACAAATACAATCTTAACAGACAAATAGAGTTGAAAAAATCTAACCTTATAGATGAGGTTAGCAGGAGTATTGAGCTTGTGGTATCTAACCCTCCTTATATAGCAGATGATTTTGTCTTGGAGTCCAATGTTATTGAGTATGAACCAAAAGAGGCACTATTTGGTGGACGTATAGGAGATGAGCTTTTAAAGCAGATTATATTAGATGTTAAAAAAAGAGGCATCAAGTGGTTAGCGTGTGAGATGGGTTATGACCAAAGAGAACCTATATTGACTTTTGTTAATGAAGTTGGAGTACAATCCATAGAATTTTACAAAGATTTAGCGAAATTAGATAGAGGTTTTATTATACAATTTAACGGAGAAATAGATGAAAAAAAACTTTAAAATAGCAACAATAGCATATCTTGTATTGTTAGGAATTACGTTGGGTGCAGGTATATTTGCTGGAGCAGTTGTAGCACCTGTTACCTTCCATACTCAAATGTGGTTAGGTTCAGATGTACTTAGTCGTTATCAAGAGGGTCTTATAATGACTCAAAATTTTCTTAAACTGTCGTATCTTGTGACTACTACAGTTGTGGCTGTAGCACTATATGAGGGGTATAAATATAAAAAGTTTGAAAGAGATAACATTACTCAGATTTCTACTTTTTTAGTACTAGCAACTGGCTTAATGTTTAGTTACTACTATCTACCAGATATTTTACTTATGCAGATGGCAGGAGAAAAGATGACTAAAACCGTAGCTTTTATTAATACACATAAAGGTAGTGAGATTAACTTTAAGATCTTCTCTTTTGCTCTTTTGGTATTGATGGTACGCAATATGCAAAAAGCATGCAAATAGTTCTTTTATAAGAGTTTGTTTTGAGTAGCGAAATATTGGAACATCCATTTAACCCGATAGTATTTAAAGATACTGAAACTTTGATACTTGGCTCTTTTCCAAGTATCAAATCTTTTGAAAATAACTTCTACTATGCACACCCTAGAAATCAGTTTTGGAAGATAATGGAGGCTATTACCTCGTATCCTATTATAAACCGTGACCAGAAGTTGTGGCTTCTAAAGGAGGCTAAGTTTGGGCTTTGGGATATGGTACGAGAGTGTTCACGAGAGAACTCACTAGATAGCTCTTTAGAGAGTGAGGAGGTCAATGATATAGCAGGTTTTTTAGAAGAACACTCAAGCATAAAAAGAGTAGCCTTTACTGGCAAAAAAGCAGAGGCTCTTTTTAAAACACACTTTGCATATTTGGAAGTAGAGACTATCTATCTACCTTCACCATCATCAGCATATGCTAAAATGCCACTAGAAGAGAAGATAAAAATATATAAAGAGAAGTTACTATGAGTGTTTGGGCAATAGGAGATATACAGGGGTGTTATAGTTCATTTATGAAACTTTTAAAGAAGATAGATTTCAACCCTGAAAAAGATAGGCTTTGGATAGCTGGCGATTTGGTAAATCGTGGTGAGGACTCTTTGGCTACACTGGAGTATCTATATAGTATAAGAGATAGCATAGAGATAGTTCTTGGTAATCACGATATAGCACTTATAGCTTCCTATTATGGTATCAAAAAATCAAATCCTACCATAGACCCCATACTAAACTCAAGTAAAGCTAAAAAACTTATAGATTGGTTACGAGGGCAGAAGTTTTTACATATTGATTATACTTTAGGATACTGTATGGCTCATGCTGGTATATCACCAGAGTTTGATTTGGGTATGGCACTTAGATACTCTAAACGTATAGAAGAGCATTTAAGAGCAGACGAGAAAGATGTAAAAGTTTGGCTTAAAAAGATGTTTAAAGGCGGCATAGATAGATTTGACAGAGATGCCAATAACATAGACATTGATAAATATATCATATCTTCATTTACACGTATGCGATACTGCCATAATGATAGCAGATTGGATTTTGAACAAAAGGGAAAGCCAACAGATAAGCTTCGTAAAAGAGGGATCAAGCCTTGGTTTGAGTGTAAAAATAGAAAAGAGATAGAGCTTAAAATAATATTTGGTCACTGGTCAACACTTGGTTTTTATAGCGATGAGAATGTACTAGCTTTAGATACAGGGTGTTTATGGGGTGGTCAGCTTACAGTTGCAAAACTAGATAGTAATAAACCAAATATAGTACAACTTGAGTGTAGTGCCACATTGAAACCATAGTCTAAAGTACAATATGTAACAAATAGGAGTTATTTACTCCTATTTATATCTCTATTTAAAACTTTCTTAAATATCTACTAAAATTATGCTAAAATTATTTTAACTATATCTAAAGGAATAAGTAATGAGTAAAATATATTATCCTAATGCAGAGTTTTCTAAAGATGCTTCAATCCCAAGTATGGAAGCCTATTGGAAGTTACAAAATAGAGCCTTGGAGGATTATGAAGGTTACTGGAAGAGCTTTGCTGATGAGAAGATAGATTGGTTAGCACCTTATGATGAGGTACTAGATGAGTCTGATGCTCCTTTTTACAAGTGGTTTACAAATGGTAAGTTAAATGTCTCAAATCAGTGTATAGATAGACATTTAGCTACTAAAGCCAATCAAGATGCTATTGTATTTGAAGGAGATAGAGGTGATGTTGAACATATCACTTATGCTCAACTCTCAACAAGAGTTAATAAGATGGCAAATCTTCTTAAAAATGAGTTTAATGTAAAAAAGGGCGATAGGGTAGTTCTATATATGCCTATGATACCTGAAGCAACATATGCAATGTTAGCTTGTACGAGAATAGGAGCTATTCACTCTATTGTTTTTGGTGGATTTAGTGCAGATGCTCTTCGTGATAGGATAGATGATGCCAAAGCAAAGGTTGTCATTACTGCTGATGGAGCCTTCCGTAAAGGTAAGCCATATATGCTTAAAAATGTAGTTGATGATGCTCTAAAAGAGGGTGGAGAGTCTGTTGAAGCTGTATTGGTAGTAAAGAGAAATAATGAGCCAATAGAGTGGAATGATAGTATTGACTACTCATATAACGATATGATAGATGCACAATCAGATGAGTGTCCATTTGAGATTATGGATTCTGAAGACCCTATGTTTTTACTATATACATCAGGTTCAACAGGTAAACCAAAAGGTGTTCAACACTCAACTGCTGGGTATATCCTTTGGGCGCAGATGACTATGGAGTGGGTATTTGACCTTAGAGATAATGATGTATTCTGGTGTACAGCAGATATTGGTTGGATTACTGGTCATACATATATCGTATATGGGCCACTTTCAGCTGGTACAACAACTGTTATGTTTGAAGGTGTTCCAACATATCCAGATGCTGGTCGTGCATGGAAGATGATAGAAGATCATAAGATAACTCAGTTCTATACAGCTCCAACAGCTATAAGACTACTTCATAAAATGGGTGAAGATGAGCCAAATAAGTATGATTTAACTACTTTAAGAGTGTTAGGAACAGTAGGAGAACCCATAGACCCACCTGCTTGGAAGTGGTACTACGAGGTAGTTGGTAACTCTAAATGTGCTATTGTAGATACATATTGGCAGACTGAAACTGGTGGACATATGATAAGTCCACTCCCTGGAGCAACACCTATCAAACCTGCTTGTGCTACATTTGCTTTACCTGGGATTGTAGCTGAAGTGATAGAAGAGGACGGTACTCCAACACCAGTAGGTGAGAAAGGATTTATGTGTATCACAAAGCCTTGGCCATCTATGATTCGTAATATCTGGGGAGACCCCGAACGTTTTAAAACATCATACTTTTCAGAGTGTAAAAAAGATGGTAAGCCAGTTTACTTCACGGGTGATGGTGCTATGATAGATGAAGATGGGTACATCACCATTACAGGACGTACCGATGATGTCATAAATGTATCAGGTCATCGTATAGGAACAGCAGAGATAGAAGCTGTCATAAAGCATGTAGATACTATAGCAGTATCGGCAGTAGTTGGTAAACCTCATGAGATAAAAGGTGAGGGTATATTTGCATATATTGTTCTAAAAGAGGAGGGTAGCTATAGCCCAGATGAGATAAAAAGTGAGATAAATAAACTTCTAAAAAAAGAGATAGGTGCGATAGCCCTTTGTGATGAGATAGCCATAGTTCCAGATGTACCTAAAACACGTTCAGGCAAGATTATGAGACGTATATTACGTTCCATAGCAAAAGGGGAAGAGATAACTCAAGACACTTCAACACTAGAAGACCCTACTATAGTTCAAACTATAGAGAAGATAGTAAAAGAGGCATAAAGCCTCTTTGGGTTGTCTAAACAAGAAGATTTTTTAGTTTTTTTAAATCTTCAAATAGATCTTTTTTTATGCTTGGATTTCTTAGCATATAGCTTGGATGGTAGGTTGGTATGAGCGTATAGCTGTCTCTTTTTAATGCTATGCCGTGGATTTTTTCCATAGAGGTATTGTCATTACTTAAAAAGCTATATGCTAACTCTCCAAAAGTTAGTATAATTTTTGGTTTTATAATCTCTATCTCTTTTAAAAGATATGGAAAACAGGTATGTGTGTATGATGTAGATGGTGTTTTTGTATCTAATGCACGACACTTTAAAATATTGGTGATATAGACATCTTCTCTTCTAAGATTTAGTACATTTTGAAGCATCTTATCGAGTATATCTCCATATCGTCCTGTAAATATTTTACCTGAACTATCGTCACTATTGCTAGGGAAGTCTCCTACTATCATAAGCTTTGCATCTAAAGAGCCATCGCCAAATACAACGCTATGGCGACTCTTGCTAAGTTCACAAAGATGACACTCCTTAGCCTGTTTTTTTAACTCTTTTATATTGTGTGGTAGTTTAAGATTAAGATTGTCATCTTTAAAAATGGTTATATCTGTATATCTATATCCAAGATTTTTGAGTTGATAGAGTTGTTTTAGTAAAAGTGCATTTTTAAGATTTTTCATAAAATAGTATAGCCTATTTGGTGTTAGAGATTTAATATGTTTCATAATAAAATTATTTATTTTTTTAAAAAGTTATCTTAAAATAGTTAATATTTTGCTATTATTATTCACTTTAAATTTAGGATAATTTTATGGATTTTTCATCATTGGAGACTTGGGGATATTTTGCTGTGGCATTTTTCTCATTTGGAGGCTCGTTTTTTATTGTAGCTGCTGTTGGAGTTTTTGCATATATGGGGCATATGGATTTGATTTTAGGATTGAGTATAGCTATAGTATTTAACTTTATAGGAGATAACTTTTTGTTTTATCTTGGAAAGTATCAGAAAAAAGAGATACAGCCATATTTTGCAAAACATAAACGTAAACTAGCTTTAGCTACACTTATTATGCGTAAATATGGAATCTTGGCTATATTTATACAAAAATTTATTTATGGGGTTAAGACTATAGTACCTATATCTATGGCATTGTCTAAATATGATTTTAAAAAGTTTGTATTTTTTAATGCTTTTGCATCTATTGTATTTGTTGGAGTTATTGGTTTGAGTTCATACTATATGAGCGAATCTATAATCTCATTTTTTATGGCAGTTAAAGAGCGTCCTTGGATAGCACCTATAGTTTTAGTTAGTATAATTGGGATTATGTGGTTTGGTATGGAGAAGATGACAAAGAAGAGATAGTATCTATCTCTTACTTTTTACAAATTTCTCAATACGTCTAATACCTTCACGGATAGTTGTTATATCTGTTGCAAATGAGAATCTAAAATACCCTTCACTTCCAAAACCAATACCAGGTACTACTGCAACACCAGTTGCTTGAAGTAACTCTTTACAGAACTCTATAGAGTCATTTGATATATCTTTAATATTTACAAATAGATAAAAAGCACCTTTAGGTTTAAGTACAGATAGATCATCTATGTTGTTAAATAGTTCTACAGCTTCATCTGCTCTAGCTTCAAATGCTATTCTCATTTGTTCTATATCATCATCTACTTCACCTAAAAGAGCAGGTATAGCAGCTTTTTGAGTAATGGAGTTTATGTTTGATGTACTTTGTGATTGAAGTTTATTCATAGAGGAGATAAGCTCTTTGTTTGGTGTAGCTAAATAACCAAAACGCCAACCTGTCATAGCTACAGATTTACTAAGACCATTTATAGTAACAGTTCTTTGATACATATCTTCACTAATACTAGCAGTAGCTACAAAGTCTGTGTTGTATATAAGTTTTTCATACATCTCATCTGAAGCTACGATAATATCTGTCCCTTTTAAAACTTCTGCAAGAGATTCAAGTTCCTTTTTTGAGTAGACTGAACCAGTAGGATTTGAAGGTGTTGTCAAGATAATCATCTTGGTTTTTGGTGTAATAGCAGCTTTTAAATCTTCAGCAGTTATCTTAAAACCTGAAATCTCATCTGTTTCAATGATAACAGGTTTTGCAGATGCATATTTTACAAGTTCAGGGTATGTTACCCAATATGGAGCAGGGATAATCACCTCATCATCAGGATTTAAAACTGTTTGAAATAGGTTAAATAGAGACTGTTTAGCACCATTACTTACTATGATGTCTGATGGAGAGTATTCCAATCCATTATCACGTTTAAGTTTAAGACTAACTGCTTCTAATAGCTCTGGGATACCTTCTACAGCAGTATATTGAGTAAAACCATCATTTATGGCTTTTATAGCCTCATCTTTAATGCGTTTAGGTGTTTCAAAATCTGGTTCACCAGCTGAAAATGAAAGTATATCTTTACCTTGAGCTTTCAAGTCACGAGCGAGTGAAGAGATAGCTATAGTAAGTGAAGGAGATAGTGTTTGGATGCGATTTGAAAGTAGCATGAAAACCCTTATAGTATTAATTTGTAGTCCAAATTATAACTAAAATAGGTTGATATGGGGTTGATAGATATTTATTATTTTTAGATTTAGTCCATACTGTGGATAAAATTCTCATAAAGTTCATCAAGATTATGATCCTTTTTATGAATAGACTCTTGTTTATTATCTGGAAGAGACTCCTCCAATACAGCTATACGCTTAACAAGGTACTCAAATATCTCTTTATTTACATCAGGAATTTTATTGTGGCTTAGTGGAGTTTTATCGTAACCTCGTTTCAGTACACGTGCGGGTATGCCAATAGCAGTAGAGTCTGCTGGTACATCTTTTACTACAACAGAGTTAGCACCTACTTTTGAGTTATCACCTATGGTAATATTTCCAAGAACCTTTGCTCCTGCTCCAATAACTATATTGTTTCCTAATGTTGGGTGTCTTTTCCCTTTTGATGTGCTAACACCACCTAAAGTTACCTGTTGGTATATAAGTACATCATTACCTATGATAACAGTCTCACCTATAACAACTCCAGAACCATGGTCTATAAATACTCTTCTTCCAATTTGTGAAGCAGGGTGAATATCTATAGTAGTTAAAAATTGTCCTACTGCCGATATAAATCTAGGTAAAAAACGAAAACCCTTTTTATATATGCTATGCGATATCCTGTAAAATAGCATTGCCCATAACCCTGGGTAGTTAAAAAAAAGCTCAAAAGTAGAGTGTAGAGCAGGGTCATTTTTCTTTACATTTGAAAAGTCTTCTTTTATTAGTTTAAACATCTCTATCATATTATTCTCTTTTTATTATTATCTCTCAATAGCTTGAATAGTCTTAAGATAGCTATTTTCACTTAAATATAGATAAAGTTTATCTAAAAGAGCTTTTTTTTCGTCACTTTTTATGAAAGATGAGTTTTCTATTTGCTCTTTTAAAGCTTTATTGATTTTATGGGTATCATAATCAAGGTCATCAAGAACATCTATGAGATTTTGAGCTTCTATAATGTTTTTTATAGAGTACTCTTGATTGTCATTGAACTCTATAACTGCTTCTGTAGGGTGAGTAAATAGATTGTGTTTCATACCTAGAACCTCTTGATATGCTCCTGTAAGAAAAAATGCCAAAAAGTATTCATCTTTATCTATCTCTATGTTATGTAAATATATAGGTAGTTGGTTGTTAAACTCTATCTCTCCATCACTATCACAAGTTATATCCCAGATAGTTGCAGGGTTTGTTGGTTTTTCATCTAGCTTGTCTAATGGCATTATGGGAAAATGTTGTGCCAATCCCCAAAAATCTGGAAGAGATTGAAAAGCTGAAAAGTTTACCAAATATCTCTCCTGTATCCTCTCTTGTATTCTTTTTAGTTCATCTGTATCTTCATCGCTAAGTAGAAAAATGGCTTTTTTTATGATAAGATTTACCAATATCTCTGCATTTGAGCGATCTTCAAGGTCTATATATCCTAAGTCAAATAGCGTAAAGAGGCTCTCCATATGGTCAAGTGCATCGTGTAAATATTCGTGTGCGTGTTTAGGACAAATAGAACTATAAAGGTCATTTAGCTCCTCAATAAGAGGTGGATTTTTATCTTTTAGACGTAATCCTTTTTCATTATATTCTTGGCTAAATAGCTCTAGTACAGGAGCAATCAATACTGAATGAGATGCCGATATATATCTACCAGATTCTGTAAATATATCAGGTTCATCTACTCCTTTACTCTTTGCAATCTCTTGCATAAGAAATACTACATCATTTGCAAACTCTTGAAGTGAGTAGTTACGTTCTGTTTTTCCTTCATGTTGACTATACTCTACAGCTAACCCTCCACCAATATTTATAGCTCCTAATGCATAAGCTCCACGTTTTTTAAGCTCTGCATATATATTTCCTGCTTCACGAAGTGCTTTTTTTAGTGGAGATATATCTGACATTTGTGAGCCAATATGAAAATGTATCATCCATAGACTGTTTAGCATATCGTTTGATTTTAGTAAATCATAGGCTTCAAGAAGTTCCGTTGATGTTAGTCCAAATTTAGATGAGTATCCACCACTCTTTGCCCAAGTTCCTATGCCTGTACTGTGAAGACGTATCCTCATACCTATCTTAGGTACTAAAGCAGTTGTTTCATATATCTCTAACTCATCTTTGACTTGCATAATAGTCTCAAGTTCACCAAGCCCCTCAATAGTAATTGTGATGTTATGACCCATTTTTGTAGCTATAAAACAAAGAGATATCATCTCTTTATCTTTAAATCCATTGACTGTAATTGGTAAACCCATAGGTGTTTTACTCATAGCGATAATAAGTTCAGCCTTACTACCAGCTTCAAGTCCATAATTGTACTCTTTTGATATATCAACAAGAGACTCTACAAAGTTTGGAAATTGATTTACTTTTAATGGAAATACAGCTTGAAAACTGCCTTTGTAGTTGAACTCCTCTTTTGCCTTTTCAAAACTTTTAAAAAGGTTAGAGATTTGCTTTTTTATAAGATGAGGAAAACGAAGTAAAAGAGGACCTTTATACCCTTGTTCTCGTATCTCTTTAGTAATCTGTATCAAAGATGGTTTAGAAGCATAATTTATATTGATAGTATTATCATTTATAATGAAATTATTATCACCCCATATATCTAAACCAAAATTTTTCATCTACCAACCTTATATAGTTACTATTTATAGACTAAATTATAGCAAAACTTAATCTAATCTTACCTATAATAGTTATATGAATAATATATATTTTATCTATGAAGAGTATCATGATTATATTAAGCTTATTTCACAAGGAGAATGGACACTTGCTACTGTACGTCAGATAGAAGAAAAAATTACCAAGATAAGTTACGATAAAAAAATAGTATGGGATTTATCTAATGTGTCATCTTTTGATTCTTCTGGTGTAGTTTTATTTATAGAGTACTACAGAGCATTCCAAAAGAGAGTTGAAGTAGAAGTTGTAGGATATACTCCCAAACAAAAGGAGATGTATCGACTTATATCTAAAGATTTAGAGATAAAAACAGAGTATAAAAAAGAGTCTATTTTTGAAAAAATTGGTAAAAAAGCGTATGAGGTTATTTTTGATATTTTTGATTTTATTAACTTTTTAGGACATCTGTTTTTGACATTTCTCAATATATTTATACACCCTAAAGATTTTCGCATAAAAGAGATAGTTTATCATATACATAAATCAGGTTTAAATGCACTTATTATCATAGGTCTTACATCATTCCTTGTAGGTATGGTTATAGCATATCAAGGTTCGGTTGAATTAGCAAAATTTGGAGCAGATATTTTCATAGTAGATACAGTTGGTATATCTATCACTAGAGAGTTAGGACCTATGATAACAGCTATTGTCATAGCAGGGCGTAGTGGTTCGGCTTATACAGCTGAGATAGGAGCTATGAAGATTACAGAAGAGATATCGGCTATGCGTACTATGGGTTTTGACCCTTATGCTTTTTTAGTATTACCAAGAGTCATTGCTCTTATGGTTGCTTTACCACTACTTATCTTTTTTTCAGATATTGTAGGCATCTTAGGTGGTATGGTTGCTTCTAAAATGCAACTTGGTATCTCTATGACACAATTTATAGATAGGTTATATGAAGTACTTGATGTAAAAGAATATATTTTAGGTATGATAAAAGGTCCAATATTTGCATTTGTTATAGCTTCTATTGGTTGTTTTAGAGGTTTTCAAGTCTCTGATAATACTGAGAGTATAGGTCTTCATACTACATCTTCAGTAGTCAACTCCATATTTTTAGTTATAGCTTTTGATGCACTTTTTTCAGTTATATATACGGAGTTTGGATTATGAAACCTGTTATAAAAGTAGATGGTATCGTTACTCGTTTTGAAGATAGAACTATACATGATGGTATAAATCTACACGTAAATAAAAATGAGATATATGCTATCTTGGGAGAGAGTGGCTCTGGTAAATCAGTATTGATGAAAGAGATAATAATGCTTTTAAGACCAAATGCTGGAAATATAAGTGTACTTGGAAGAGAGATTAATAATATTAGCCATAAAGAGGCACAAAAATTACGTTTGGATTGGGGAGTATTGTTTCAGTTTGGAGCATTGTACTCATCTTTAACTATAGCTGAAAATATAGAGGTACAACTCAAAGAGTATACCAATCTTTCAAAGAGTATGAGAGATAGACTCGTTCGTTCAAAGTTGTCTTTAGTTGGATTGAAACCTTATGTTGCTAATCTCTATCCATCAGAGCTTAGTGGTGGTATGGTAAAACGTGCATCATTAGCTCGTGCTTTAGCTATGGATCCTCATCTACTATTTTTAGATGAACCAACATCAGGACTTGACCCCATAGGGGCTCGTAATTTTGATAAGCTTATAGTTGATTTGCGTAATTTACTTGGTATAACAGTTGTTATGATTACTCATGACCTTGATAGTATTTTTGGTATAGTTGATCGTATGGCAGTTTTAGCAGATAAGCACGTAGTAGCCGAGGGAACTTTAAAAAATGTGTTACAATCTCAACATCCATTTGTTGAGCTATTCTTTAAGAATGAATATACAAAAGAGAGATTTAAGGAGAAGATAAAAGATGTATAGCAGAGTAAATTATACGATAGTGGGTCTTTTTGTACTTCTTTTTGGTGCAGGAGTTGTATTTTTTGGATTTTGGCTTGCAAAATATGGCTTGAAAGATACCTATGCTACATATAAAATAGAGATGAAAGAGTCTGTATCTGGATTGTCTAAAGATTCAAGTGTAAAACTTCGTGGATTAGATATTGGTCATGTATCTAAAATAGAGATTGACCCTAAAAATATAGAGATAACAGATATATATCTAAAGATAAAAAAGAGTGTAGTTATAAAAGAAGATATGTTTGCTACCACCAATATGATGGGAGTAACAGGACTACTCTCTATTGAGATTGCTGGAGGTTCAAATGGAGCTAAAACTTTAAAACCTACAGATAGTTATATCCCTCTTATCTCAACTAAACCATCATTTGTTACTAACTTTAGAAATGATATAACTAAAACTACTCAAAAATTGAATAATTTTTTATCTCAAAGTGAAAAACTATTATCAGATAAAAATATAGAAACTTTTAATTATATACTTATTAATATTGAAAATATGACAAAAAAAGCTATGGTTTTAGAAGATGAATTTAATACTACTTTATCATCACTTCGTAAGAATATGTCAGATACCTCAAGCAGTATATCACGTACCCAAAAAGATTTTTCCAAGATAAAAGATGTAACTATTCCTACTATAAATAAACTTATGCAAACAAGTAAAAACTTTAACCGTGTAACTCTAAAATTTGAAAAGAGTTTAGATCGTGGTGATTATGATATGAAAAGAATACTTGAACCAACTTTAGTAAATACACAGATACTTATAGAAAATTTAACTTCTCTTTCACGAGAATTTGCAAATAATCCAAATAGTTTACTTTTTAAATCAAGAAAACCAAGAAGAGGACCAGGAGAGTAAAATGGTAAAAGTTAATGGATATATTGTAGTAACATCTATAGTTGTAATTATATTAGTAGGTTGTACTAAAGCACCAAGTATAAATATATATAGTATTGAAGTGCCTAAAGTAGTAACAATATCTAAAAAACGATATAAAGATAAAGTTATAAAAATAGCTTTTCCATATAGTCAGTTAGAAGATATAAGTCAAAAGATGAACTTTTCATATAGTAAAAATAATTTGGGAACTTATCTAAATTCACAGTGGTCAAACAATGTGGCTAAACTTCTACAAGGAACTATGATTGAGTTACTTCAAAATAGTCATATCTTTAAAGCAGTTTTATCTGAGAATAGTACTTTAAAAGGAGATTATCGTTTAGAGACAAATATCTTTACTTTTGAACATCAAGTACGAGGAGAAAAATCGTATGCAGTTATATCTTTACAATTTACTCTTATCAATTCAGATACAGGAGAGCTTGTAAAAAGTAAAATCTTTAATTATAAAGAAGCTACATCAACTACAAATGCAAAAGGTTATGCATATGCTACCAATAAGATTGTTAAACAACTTAGTAGTGATTTATTGGATTGGTTGTAGATTTTATCGCTTTATTTAGGGTCTTATGCACCCTTTTTACTTTTTAATTTTTTCTTTTTATGTAGTCTTTGTTTGAATTTATCTATCTTCTCCATCTCGTGTTCTTCTAGGGAGATATTGATATTTTCCACCTCTTCACCTATTTTCATACTCAACATTTCAGACTTTTTCATAGCTAAAATTTGTGAAGAGAATATACTTCTATGCCCTGAAATCAAAAAGCTAATAACAGCAGATAGTGCTGCATAGTGAGCTATATCTATACCAAAAAGTTCCACTGCCATAATGGTAGAAGCAATAGGTGTATTTGTTGTTGCTGCAACAACACTAACAAAACCCAACGCAGCAAAAAGAGAAGTATGCTCAGGCGAAATAATAGAACCAAAAAAGTTCCCACTTGTTGCACCAATATAAAATATAGGAGTAACTACACCACCACTTCCTCCAGCACCTAAAGAGAGAGAGGTAAATATGGTTTTAAGTATAAAAGTATACCAATGAATATTTTGATAATCTGCAAGGTTTTGACTAAGTGCATTTCCAATGGTATCAAGTCCAAGTCCTAAATATTGTTCTCCAAATACAAGAGCTAATAGTACAACAATAGAGCCTCCAATAAAAGCTTTGATATATAAGTTTACTTTTATATGTTTAATAAAATAGTGTGTTTTTGAAATAATAGTAATAACAATATCAGATATAATTCCAAAAAATAATCCTGCTAAAATTACTTTTAAAATCAATGACATATCTAAAGATACAGTTTGAATAAAGTGCATATCATAGTAGGTATATTTTATTCCTAAAAATTGTGCAGTTGTAAACGCAGCAAATCCTGCAATAAAAGAAGGAAGCAGAACATCGTACATAATTACACCAATAATAAGCACTTCAACACCAAAAATAGCTCCTGCGATTGGAGTTCCAAAAACAGTTGCAAAACCAGCACTGATACCACAAATAACTAGTTTTTTTCTATCTTGTTTTTTAAACTTTAAAAGGGAAGAGATAAGAGATGCCATTCCTGCACCTATTTGAGCCCCTGGACCCTCTTTCCCAACAGAACCACCAGCAAATATGGTCAGAACAGTTGTTAATGTTTTAACAGGAATAACAGAAACATCTATTTTCCCATCATCTTTATGTACAGCAGAGATAACCTTTTCTGTACCATGTCCCTCTGCTGTTGGTGCAAACTTTTTTGTGAGCCAAACACTTGCAACAAGTGCTACTGGAAGGAGGTAATAATAATTAAAAGGAATAAAAGAGCGACTTACATCACCATAAGATAAAATCTTTAAAAAGAGTGTAACTGTTGCACCAATTATCACCCCAATAATAGAAGATAAAAAGACCCACTTTGAAACACTGAAAAATATAGCAGTTTGTTCAGTTATATGTCTTCTTATCATTAATCTACCTTTTTTTATGAAATTTCTTTTACCTATCTAATTATTACATAATAAAGGAAAGGGAGTTACTACTTCTCAAAAAAAATCTAAAACTTTTTTGAAAAGATAACTATATGGTAACATAAATAATTTTTAATCTATTGAAAATCTTCAATAGGTATAATTTTTTCTTCTTTAGTATCTAAATCTTTTAGCCAAATTGTACCATTGGTAAGTTCATCTTCTCCTATAAGTAGAGCGTATCTGGCATTGGCTTTATCTACACCTTTCATATGGCTTTTAAATCCTTTTGAGTTATACTCTATTGTTACTTTAGTATCTTTACGTTTCTTAGTAGCAAGTGCCAATATCTTCTCTATCGCATCATCGGTCATTGCACCCATATAGATGCCATCTCGATTAATTTTGGGCATATTTACAAGCTCCATTATGCGTTCAATACCTATAGCAAATCCTACAGCAGGTGTAGCTTTACCATCTAAATACTCTACAAGTTTATCGTAGCGTCCACCACCAGCTATGGCAGATTGTGAGCCTATATTGTTACTTACAAACTCAAATGCAGTTTTATTATAGTAGTCCAATCCTCTTACTAGATTGGTATCTACTTCATAATCAATATTGGCACTATCAAGTAGAGTGGTAAGTTTTTTAAAGTCTATGTCACACTCATCACAAAGGTTATCTATGAGTTTTGGTGAATTTTTCAATAGATTTTGACAATTCTCATTTTTACAATCAAGTACACGAATAGGATTTGTATCTATGCGTCTATTACAGTCACTACAAAGTTCATCTTTTATCTCTGTTAGAAATCCTACAAGATTGTCTCTATATGTAGGCATACAGTTACTACAACCTAATGAGTTTATTTTCAAATCAAAGCCTATGCCAAGAGCTTCAAAGATTTGGCTTATCATAGTTATGATGGTAAAATCCTCATATACTGATGCCTCACCAAAACTTTCACAACCAAACTGGTGAAACTCTCTTAAACGACCTTTTTGTGGTCTTTCATAGCGAAACATAGCTCCATAATAGTAGAATTTTTGTTTTATAGGCTGACGATCAAGTTTGGCGTGTATAAAGCTACGAACTACTCCAGCAGTACCTTCAGGACGCATACATACATCATTGCCACCTTTATCCTCAAACTGATACATCTCTTTAGTTACAATGTCAGAGCTGTCTCCAACAGAGCGTTTAAAAAGTGCAGTATCTTCAAGTATGGGTGTCTCTATGTATCCATATCCATAACGTTTGGCTATAGTTGTAGCTGTGTCAATAATGAAATTAAAACGTTTACTCTCTTCAAAAGTGAGGTCTTTCATACCTCTTAATGGGTTTATCATAACTGTTTCCTTGGAAAATATTGGTGTAATTATAGCTCTAAATAGCTGACTATCTTTTGATGAATTATCTCTATGCTTTGCGTAGCATCTACTTTTAGATAATCAATATCTAATTTTTCTAAACTATCAGACATCTTATCTTGTACATCTATAAGATACTCTAAACCTCTTAACTCTATACTATCAAGCTCTTTTTTAGATGTTCTTTTCTGTAGGGTCTCCATAGTAGTTACAAATAAGATGATTTTATCTGGAAAATATCCAGATAGTGCAAATCTATTGAGTTGTATAAGCTCTTCAAAATCAAAGTCACCATTTGCTAAAGCATAGCCTATACCAGATAAAAAACCTCTATCGGAGATGAGTGTTTTATCTCTATTTGGTTTTAGTATCTCTTCATAATGCTCTGCACGGTCTGCTAAAAAGAGTAGAAGTTCAGCACGATTAGAAGTCAAGGAGTCATTAAGGAGTATCTCTCTTGCTTTAACTCCAAATGGTGTACCTCCTGGTTCTTTTGTCACTACTATATCTTTAAACTTATTGGCAAGTAGTTCTATTTGTGTAGTTTTTCCACAAGTGTCGATGCCTTCAATTAAAATATACATTATTTTTCATATCCCTTTATCATTTTTAGTACAGTAGGGTGTAGAAGATGTTCAACTTTTCCATTAAAAGGTAATATAGAACGTACTACAGAAGAGCTTACAAATCCATACTCAAGACTAGGCATAAGAAATATAGTCTCTAACTCTTTTTTTAAAGATGAATTGGCATATCCCATCTGAAGTTCATACTCAAAGTCACTTACTGCTCTTAGACCACGTATGATGATATTTGCATCTAGTTTATCTGATAGGTCAACAAGTAAACCTTCAAATCCAATAACTTTAACTTTAGGAAACTCTTCTGTAGCACTTTTTGCCATATCTATTCGTTGTTCTAGGCTAAACATAGGATTTTTTGAAGCACTTTTAGCTACAGCTATAGTTATCTCATCAAACATAGAACAAGCACGCTTAACAATGTCTAAATGTCCCACTGTAATAGGGTCAAAAGTACCAGGATATATTGCACGTTTTATCATATTTATCTATTTCCATCTCTCATATAAATTATTTTCAATACCTAAGACATCATACCACTTCCCGATGATAAACTTCTCCATCTCTTCAAGAGTAGAAGAGTCAGAGTAGTAACCCATAACTGGTGGGGCTATGATGACACCTAAAGATGCCAACTTTTGCATATTTTCCAAAGCTATGGCAGAAAATGGTAGCTCACGAGGAGCCAATAGTAACTTCTTTTGCTCTTTTAATGCTACAGATGCTACGCGTGTAGGTAGGTTGTCACTTATGCCACAAGCTACTTTTGCTAGAGTATTCATACTACAAGGTATAATAGCAGTAGCATCTACTTTAAAAGATCCACTAGAGATAGACGACGCGATATTGTCTGAATTGTGTAGGGTAACTTTTTTATTTTCAAAGCTCTCTACTCTCAAGGCATTGTTAGATACAACTACATGCACTTCAATATTTGAAGGTAAGTAGTCTATAAACTTCTTACCCAATTGAACACCTGATGCTCCTGTTATGGCTACTACGAGTTTCATTTTATACCTTAGTTATCTATTTTGTGGATTATATCAAAAAAGTTAACTTAAAACTATTTATCTACTTATAGCTTTAATATTTTACAACTTTTTTGAAAGTTGCTGGTATGTTTGGCAATTATTAAGTAGCTCTTTATGCGTTCCCCTACAGATGATTTTACCATCTTTAAATACTAAGATAGTATCTGAATTTTCTATGGTACTTAACCTATGAGCTACTGTAAATGTAATCATTTCAGATTTTAGTTGATCCAGAGCTTTTTGTATGAGAGCTTCACTTTTATTATCTAGTGAAGAAGTAGCTTCATCAAGTATGAGTATATCAGGATTTTTATATATGGCTCTAGCAAGAGCTATGCGTTGTCTTTGTCCTCCAGATAGATTTGCTCCATTTTCTGTAAGCTTTGTATCTATACCATTTTCCAGTTTCTCTACAAACTCCATAGCATAGGCTTTTTTTAGAGCCTCGATTACTCTATCTCTATCTATATCTTCAGCATATGCAATATTTGATGCTATAGTATCATTAAATATATATATACGTTGTGTTACATAGGCTATTTTTTTATGTATAGACTCCAATGTAAAATCTTTGAAATTTTTACCATTTATT
Source organism: Sulfurovum sp. (assembly GCA_027045015.1). Lineage (GTDB taxonomy): Bacteria > Campylobacterota > Campylobacteria > Campylobacterales > Sulfurovaceae > Sulfurovum. The sequence continues at coordinate 78,258 of JALUBF010000032.1, read as the reverse complement.
TCTATATTCCCTGAAGTTGGGTCATAAAATCTTACGAGAAGATTTACTAAAGAACTTTTACCAGCTCCAGAGTTACCAACTAGTGCTATGATATCTCCCTTTTTTGCCTCTATATTTATATCTTTTAAGGCACTTATATCTCCATAATTTAAAGATATATTTTTAAGTACAATAGAGTCAATATCTTGATTTAGTTTATCTTCCCCAGAAAATATATCAGCTTTGGTATTGAGTAGCTCTTGCATACGTATATTTGCACTAATGGCATCTTGAGCTTTGTTATAAAGAGAAGAAAGACGCTTAATGGGAGTATATAGCATAAATAGTGCTGTAGCAAATGAGAAGAATGCACCAACACTCATATGTCCATCTATTACCTCTTTTCCTCCAACATATATAACCAAACCTATAGCTACAGAGCCTAAAGTCTCCATAATAGGTGAGGTAAGGGCATTTGTTCTAATCTGTTTCATAATAAATTTAAATAGATTTTGATTCTCTTTAGCAAAACGTTTATACTCATATGTTTGACTTGAATTTGATTTTATAACTTCTATATTGGATAGTATCTCACCCAATCTTGTAGTCATATCAGCAGTACTCTCTTGAGATAGTTTGGAGTACTTACGCATCTTTTTTGCTAGACGAGATAAAGGAAATAGAGCTAAAGGCATAATAATAAGAAAGTAAAAAGAGAGTTTTGGACTTTCATATATTACATAGCCACTTAAAGCTACTATCGTTAGTGTTTCACGAATTAAATCTGGTATGATATTGGCTACAACAACTTGTATCCGTGTAATATCATTTGTTACTCTTGAGAGTATCTCTCCTGTATGAGTATTTCTAAAAAACTCCATATCAAGATAGGTAATATGAGATACAAGCTGATCTCTTAATCTTCTTACTACATCTTGTCCTATGTATGATGTATAGTATGTCTGCACATAACTACCTATACCTTTTAGTGAAAATACACCTATAAGTAAAAAAGGTATAATCTTTAGCATATTGGTATCTTTATGTATAAAGACATCATCAAGTACAGGTTTTATGAGTTGAGCTGAACCAGCAGTTCCTAAAGCTACTGCAACCATACCAATGACTGAGAATAAAAATGGTTTTTTATAGCCTTTAAGATAAGGTATATATTGTTTTAAAAGCTCTTTCATATTTTAGGCTTTTTCCCAAAGAGTACCATTAGCACTGTCCATAATAGATATACCCATAGATGTTAGTTCATCTCTTATGGCATCTGATGTTTTAAAATCTTTAGATTGTTTTGCCTCTGTACGTTTTTCTATAAGCTCTTCAATCTTCTCTTTAAGCTCGCTATTAACACCTATTTGAAAATAGCTAAATGGCTCCTTCCCACCAAAGCCAAGAAGCTCATCTATAAACTCTATATTTGCCAAAGTCTCTTTTTTGAGAGCTTTATCTTTTGGATTTCTATCCAATAGATCATTGGTATTGGCTATAAACTCATCTATGAGCGATAGAGCTATAGAGATATTTAGATCGTCACTCATAGCATCAAGAAGAGATTTTTTAAAGCTTTTATTGGCAACAGATGCTTTGGTTGGTGTTACACGCTTTTTAAGTCTATATAGTTTATCTAATCGTCTTTTACTTAGTTGTAGCTCCTCTTCTGAGAAGTTAAAGTCATTTCTGTAGTGTATAGAGTTTAGATAGTAACGTAATACTTCACCATCATAAAGATTTAGTGCATCTTTTAGAAAAAAACTATTGCCAAGAGATTTACTCATCTTCTCACCATCTATCTGTACAAAACCGTTATGCATCCAGTATTTAGATAGTTCGTGACCTGTAGCACATCTTGATTGGGCTGCTTCATTTTCATGGTGAGGGAAGAGTAGGTCAGCACCACCTCCGTGTATATCTATGCTATACTCTCCATTACCCTCAAAGTGTTTTTCTATCATAGCAGAACACTCTATATGCCACCCTGGGCGACCTTTGGAAAAAGTAGTATCAAAGCATATATCCTCATCTCCTTTACACGCTTTCCAAAGTGCAAAATCTTTAGGATTACGTTTTTGTGAAGTATGTTCTATGCGACTTTTACTATCGTCATCATTTGCTACACGGTGAGATATGTTACCATAGTTACTATCTTTAGAAGTATCAAAATATACATCACCAGTCGATATAATATAGGCTATATCTTTGTCTATAAGTTTTTTTATCATTGACTCTATGGCTTGAAGTGACTGTGTAGCTTTAGGCTCTATGTTGGCACGTGTTACACCAAGAGCTGACATCTCACTAAGATAGCGTTCTATATAGTAAGATGTTATCTCCTCCATACTTTTACCTGTAGCTTCTACTTTTTTGATAATCTTATCATCTATATCTGTAAAGTTTTTACACATTGTTACCTCATAACCTTTAGCTTTAAGCGTACGAGTTAACAGGTCAAAAGCCAGAGAAGAACGAGCATGTCCTAAGTGAGCATCATCATATACTGTAGGTCCACAAACATATATAGAAGCTCTATTTTCTAATATTGGTTCAAATTTGAGTTTCTTTTTTTGTACGCTGTCATAGATATACATAGTTAATTACCTTAAATTATATTGGTATGATTATAGCTAATGAATTGAAAATTAGAAATTAAAAATATTCTTTTTCTTTTTATAAATCTATCTTATCTTCCTCTTTGACCTCTGTAACCACTACTTCTACCTCCTCTGCCATATCCACGTTTATTACGGCTATGACACTCTTCACATATACTAAAACGGTATGAAAAGTCTAGTACTTTTTTACATCTACGGCACTGTTTTGTAAAATTGCCTTTACGAAGAGAGTTCTCTATATAGTTATTTAGGCGTACTCTCGCATCTATAGCTTTTTGTGTATCTCTAAATATATCAGGAAACTTAAAACTAAGCCATAAGTAGAGAGATATCTCTCTTACTCTATCTTCTGCATTGAGTAGCATATCATTTGTTTGTGCAAAGGCAGGTAGGTCACGAGGTGGAATGTATAGTACTTCACCTCCTGCTTCAATTTGTCTGATATATCTATGAAATACAGACTCTATATATGGTGAACTTATACTAGCAGGAGCGCAACTTAGATAAAATTTTGTCTTTAAGTCCAGATGGTACTCATCTACAATAGAGGCTATCTCTAGCATTGAGTCAATATTGGCTGCATTAAATGGTCCATCAAACTCCATATTATCAGCAAAAAACCCCAAGATAGTAGTGATATTCTCACTCTCTAGTATCTCACCTATTAGCATAACATGTTCTAACGAAGCCATAATAGATACTGGTAGCTCTATGTCTGGTAGTGGAGTATAAAATAGGGAATCTATGGTAGATAGGGTACTATTGTCCAATGCTCCAACATAACCTTTCTCTTCAAATCCATATCTTCCAGCACGTCCAGCTATCTGAGATACTTCAGTAGGTAAAAGTTCACGTCTTCTTAATCCATCAAATTTATTATCTTTTGCAAAAAGTAGAGTTTTTATAGGAAGATTTAACCCCATAGCTATAGCATCAGTAGATACAAGTATCTGACTCTCTCCTTCTCTAAAACGTCTTGCCTCTTCACGTCTAACTTCGGGAGATAAGTTACCATACACAACAGATACAGAGTAATTTTGTGATAGTTGTTGTTTTAGTGAAAGTACATCACGACGACTAAAGGCGACAATAGCAGTTTGTGGTTCTATATGTTTCATAGATACGGCTCTACTCATCATAGTAAGCTCATTTTTACGCTCAAAGTGTATAACTTCAAGCTCTTCACCTAAGTAGTCACAAAGCTCAGTTACAGCTTTTAGTGCATTGACAGAGCCAGTCAATATCACTTTTTTAGCAGGAACACCTATAAGTGCATTTGCCCAAGCCCAACCTCTATCTCTATCGCTTATCATCTGTATCTCATCTATAACACAAACATCTACATCTACAGAACCATTCATCATCTCTATAGTAGATGATATATGAGTTGACTCTTCGTCTATTATCTCCTCTTCACCAGTAATAAGTGATATAGGTATGCCACTTTTTTTTAGATTTTCATACCCCTCAAGTGCAAGAAGACGAAGTGGAGCTAAGTAGTAACCTGTAGTTGCCTCTTTTAACTCTTTTAGTGCTGAGTATGTTTTACCAGAGTTTGTAGGACCTACATGAAATACTATTTTACGTTTAAGTTGACGTGCCAAAGGAAATAGATTTTTAAAGTCACGAATAGTTTTAGCTAGTAGCTCTTCACGCTTTTGTTTCTCAAGTAGTGGTTTGATATACTCCAAAAAGTGAAACAGTATCCGTCTTTTACTCTTCTCTTTTACTTTTAGTGTATGAGAGCTTTTTATCTGTGGTTCAATAAATCTTACTATAAATTCATATATAGTCTCATCATCTATATCCAGTTTTTGACTCATCTGTCTCATCTCATCTAAAACTTCATCTATAGCGATGTTGAAGTGAGATATAAGATTGTTATCTACACTGCTTAAATCCTCTTTTAACTCTATATGGCTACCTCTCCAGATGAGGTTATATAGATAATCTTTTTCATAAGAGATAGATATAGTATATTGAAGTGGTGTATCAAAAAGATTGTGGGTTTTTACTTTCTCTACTACTATATGGTCTGTAGTCTCAAAAATATCATATCTGTTATTTATATTTTTCAATATCTTTTCTATAGTTTTAAATGAGATAGGAGTATGAAATAGCTCTGTCTCTGGTGGCATAGACTTAAGAGAGTTATATATCTCATCATCTAGTAGATAAGGGTGTTCTTTTTTATTTAGTTCATTTAAAAAAGTAGATATCTCTTTATCTTTATTTACTATGGTTTGCTCTTTAATGGTTTTTAAGTTATCTATGAGAGTGTCATCTTCTATGCTATCTAGTTCTAAACTTTTACTTTTACAAAGGAGTAACTTAGAGAAATCAATATCTTTAAGCTCAAATACAAAACTATGATAAAACTCCATCTCATTATATGAGCTAAATTCTACATCTAACGCACTTTGTATGGTGTGAAGTTTGCTCTTTGTTCTTAGATATTGTAGTTTATTTCCTATCTTTTGAGAGGTTATTTTAGCTGGTTTTGCATCTATAAATGTCTCTAAAATGATATTTTCTTCTTGGCTTGTATGCTCAAAGTTTGAGAGTATGCTAAGTATCTTTCCAACTTTATCATTGTCATACTTTTCTCTAGTCCCTGAGTGAATAGCCTTATGCCCTTTAGTAAGGTAGGAGACTATTATCTCACGAGTACCAGCTCCCTCCTCACTCCATACACGACGTAAAGCACGTATCATATCTTCACGTTCATGAGAGTTAAGCTCAAGCTCTAAAAGCATTACAAGTTCTATGAGTTTATCTTCATCTACAGTTGCTATGCCTTCATCAAATGGTAGTCCATCAAAGTAGTTTCGTATTTTGTTATTTAGTTTTATAAGGTATTTTTTCTTTTTCTTTGCCATATGAAAGTATAGCCAATTGTAGTAACTTTTACTTTATGGTTAATATATTGTTGTATAATAGTGTTAAAAAAATAGAGAGATATTATGGGCAAAATTACAAAATTTATCATCTACAACGCTATTGTATACTTCATATATATGGGGGTTGATACAGTATTTACATTCTTGCATTTTTATAGTTCTGATAAGTTAGGGAAAAATTTGACAACTATGCCAACACAAACAGATACTATATTTATCTTTATAAATATAATGATATCAACAATATCAGGATATATTCTTATGAAAAAAATTGATGAATATATGAATGGTGAGTAGATATTTTTCTATGGAAGAGCTATTAACTCAAGAATCTTGGAAAAATCTACTACAAGATGAATTTAAAAAACCTTATATGAAAGAATTAGAGCTTTTTCTAAACTCAAATATAAGAGATGGTAAGAGTATTTTACCTCCTAAAGTTCATTGGTCTGAAGCACTGAATATCACCCCTTTAGATAGTATAAAAGTTGTAATTTTAGGTCAAGACCCATATCCTACAAAAGGTTATGCTCACGGATTATGTTTTTCTGTAAAAGATGGTGTATCTCCTTTACCTAAATCACTTAAAAATATCTATAAGGAGTTATATTCTGATTTATCCATAGATAACTCCCATACAGGTTATTTGTACTCTTGGGCAAAAGAGGGAGTGCTTCTTATAAATGCCGTATTGACCGTAGAAGAGGGTAAGAGTAATTCTCATAAAGATAAAGGTTGGGAGATATTTACAGATAAGATTATATCTATAGTAGATACTCATTGTGAAGATGTAGTTTTTTTACTTTGGGGAGCTTATGCTCAAAAAAAAGCTAAATATATAGATGAAGATAGACATTTTATCATTAAAGATAGACACCCATCACCACTATCTGCATATAGAGGATTTTTTGGTTCAAAGCCTTTTTCAAAGATAAATGACTATCTTATATCTAAAGATAAAGAGCCTATAGAGTGGAAAATAGAGGATAATAGTAGATTATTTTAGTTTGTATTTATGAATTTTAGATTTTATATGTGAAGATTGGATATTTTTTAGTTTGTAGGCAAGATGCCTACAAAAGTAATACTATAGTGGTGTTACGTTCTCAGCTTGTGGACCTTTTTGACCTTCACCGATTTCAAATGTAACTGCTTGACCTTCAGCCAATGTTACACGACCACCATTATCATTATTTACTTGACGAAAATGTACAAATACATCAGCTCCACCATCATTTTGTTGGATAAAACCATAACCTTTTTCATCATTAAACCATTTAACTGTTCCGTTTACTAGTGCCATTTTTATACCTTTGGGTAATTTTATTTAGAATCAAAATCAGGGAGGATACTCTTTCGGGGGTCACAGTAATAACACTTAACACACGAAAGATGAAACTCGAAACTCATCTTTCATCAAGGACATTGTATCTTCTTTTATAATTTATAAGCTTATAAAATTAAAATTCTTTTAAAAAAATAAATTTGATTAAGAAAAAAGTAAGAAAATCTTTATAATTAATTAATATTAATCTGTTAAAATGTATTAATTTATAATAATTTAAGGAAAAGAATGAATAGATACTTGTTTATATACTTGATAGCTATAGTATCATTAATAGCAAATAACTCTTTTATATCATTTGGTGATATGTGTGAAAATAATGAAACTCAAAAGTGTCCAAATAATATAGATGAAGTTCGTACACTTCAAGTTAGATTGAATAGTGAAAAAAAATTGGATATTCATCTTAAAGCTGATGGTAAATGGGGAAAGAAGACTAAACTTGCAGTTATAAAGTTTCAAAAAGCTCATCATATATCACCAGCATTGGGTTATGTAGGTAAAAAGACAAAAATTGTTCTTGAAAAATTAAATAAAATAAAAAAATCTAAAATATCTACAAATTTTAAAACTTTTGGTGATATGTGTGAAAATAATGAAACTCAAAA
>JALUBF010000032.1:22980-70705 GCA_027045015.1 Sulfurovum sp. | reverse complement strand
CAGCATTGGGTTATGTAGGTAAAAAGACAAAAATTGTTCTTGAAAAATTAAATAAAATAAAAAAATCTAAAATATCTACAAATTTTAAAACTTTTGGTGATATGTGTGAAAATAATGAAACTCAAAAATGTCCAAATAATATAGATGAAGTAAAGAATTTACAAAGTCTATTGGATAGACAAAAAGATTTGAAATTGGATTTAACTAAAGATGGTAAATGGGGAAAGAAGACTAAACTTGCAGTTATAAAGTTTCAAAAAGCCCATCATATATCACCCGCATTGGGTTATGTGGGTAAAAAGACAAAAATTGTTCTTGAGAAATTAAATAAATTAAATAAAATAAAAAAGTCTAAAATATCTACAAATTTTAAAACTTTTGGTGATATGTGTGAAAATAATGAAACTCAAAAGTGTCCAAATAATATAGATGAAGTTCGTACACTTCAAGTTAGATTAAATAGTGAAAAAAGATTGGATATTCATCTTAAAGCTGATGGTAAATGGGGTAAAAAGACTAAACTTGCAGTTATAAAGTTTCAAAAAGCTCATCATATATCACCAGCATTGGGTTATGTGGGTAAAAAAACCAAAATAGCTTTAAATTATATCCCTAAAAAATCTACTTTAAAAAATAAAAAAAGATACAAAAAAATATCTAAACATAGAAGAGTAACTTCATATAAACAATTTAAAAGATATGTAAATCTTAGAAGAAGTTATGCTATCTTTAAAAATAAGAAACTCCTTTGTTGTGCAAATAGACGAAATACAAAAGTAAATATAGATGTTTCTGAACAGAGAATAAAACTATATGTGAATGGAAAAGTAGCTTTATGTGCCCCTTGTACAACTGGTGCAAAACACAAGCTTGAACCAAATACAAGAACTTATAGAGATAAGCATACTCCATATGGAACATTTCATATAGAAGAGAAAATTGCTAGAAAACACTCAACAATATTTGGTGATATGTATATAAATGGTAAAAAAGTATATCATGGTGATAGAAGAAAATATATGGGTCCTAGAGCTAAGTATGTAGGTCATACTATGCACAATTGGATGAGATTAACAAACGGTGGTATAGGGATACATGCGAGTAAATATATTAAACGGCATCCAGGTAGTAATGGTTGCGTACGCATTCCTTTTAGTGTTGCTCCAACTATCTTTAAATGTGTAAGTAAAGGTACATCAGTAAGAGTAGTTCCATAGTTTGATAAGATAATTAAATGATATAATAATTTTTTTTGATAAAGTGACAATTGAAATAAAATATATTTATCTTTATCAAATTACCAAATCGCTATAATATATTTAATTATTTATTGAGGATATAACTATGTTTGAAACCGTTATTGGTCTTGAAGTCCACGTACAACTTAACACTAAAACTAAACTTTTTTGCTCTTGTCCTACATCTTTTGCTGAACATCAAAACAGCAATACTTGTCCTACTTGTTTAGCTCTTCCTGGGGCATTGCCTGTAGTCAATAAGGAGGCTGCTATAAAAGCTATGAGACTTGGCTATGCTATAGGAGCAGACGTAAATCATACTTCACATTTTGATAGAAAATCATATTTCTATCCAGATAGCCCATCTGCTTATCAGATAACTCAGTTTACAAAAGCTATTGTTCAAAAGGGTGAGGTGACTATTGACCTTGCTGATGGTACTCAAAAAACTATTGGTCTAACTCAAGCACACTTAGAGGCAGATGCTGGTAAAAATATGCATGAGGGTGAGCAGTCAAAAGTTGACCTTAACCGTGCAGGTACACCTCTTTTGGAGATAGTATCTAATCCAGATATGAGAAGTGCAGATGAAGCAGTAGCATACTTAAAAAAGTTACATTCAACAGTACGTTACCTAGACATAAGTGATGCCAATATGCAAGAGGGTTCATTTAGATGTGATGTTAATGTATCTATCCGTCCTAAAGGGCAAGAGGAATTTGGTACAAGAGTTGAGATAAAAAATATCAACTCATTTAAGTTTGTATCTTCTGCTATAGCTTATGAGGTACAACGTCAAACTGAGGCATATGAAGATGGTATTTATGATTCTGAAGTCTATCAAGAGACTCGTTTATGGGATGTTGATGCAGGTGAAACACGCTCAATGAGAGGTAAAGAGGAAGCAGCAGATTATCGTTACTTTCCAGACCCAGATTTGCGTTCACTTATCGTAACTCAAGATATGATAGATGAAGCCAAAAAGATGCCAGAACTTCCAGATGCAAAAGTAAAACGTTATACGCAAGAGTTAGGACTTAAGATGTATGATGCACAGGTAATTACTGCAGATAAAGAGATGGCATATTATTTTGAAGAGATGTTGGAGCAAGGAGCTGTAGCAAAAACTGCTGTAACTTGGTTCACTTCTGAGCTACTTGGTCGTTTAAATAAAGCAGGGTTTAACATAGCCAACTCTCCTATAGATGCAAAAACTTTAGGTAAATTGGTATCTAAAATTTCAGATGATACTATCTCAGGTAAAGGTGGTAAAGAGCTACTTGACCATATGATGGAGAATGAGAGTCGTGATGTAGATGCACTTATCTCTGAACTAGGACTTGCTCAAGTTAGTGATGATGGTGCTATTTTACTCATAATTGATGAGATACTTGCTAACAATCAAGATAAGGTAGAGCAGTATAAATCTGGAAAAGATAAGCTGTTTGGTTTCTTTGTTGGTCAAACAATGAAAGCCTCTAAAGGTAGTGCAAATCCTGCTAAGGTAAATGAACTTCTTAAACAGAGATTAGTTTAGTTTAAAGGTGTAGAGTGATGAGAGATTTACTACTATCTTTTGCACTCTATCTTCATCGCTCTAAAAGATATAAATCTGCAAAAATATTTGCAAAAGATATCCTCTTTAATGAAAATAATTCATATAAACGCTATTTTGATATTACTATTATATTTTTAGTTATCTCTTCAGTATTCATTCTTATATATGAGGTTAAAAATCCTGTACCATTATGGTTAGATAATTATGATATTTATGTTGTATCTTTTATCTTTACTATTGAGTACTTTTTAAGATTATGGGTACACAATGATATCTCTGAGATAATTATAAAAGAGTATAATGATACTAAATTTTTGGGTAAAGAGTTCAATATATATTGTGTACTTAAAAAATCTTTGTTAGAGAAGTTAAAGTATATGGTGACTCCTTCGGCTATTGTTGATCTTTTAGCTATATTACCTGCATATAGACCACTAAGGATACTTAGGGTTTTTATACTATTTCGTGTGTTTAAACTTTTAAGATATACAAAAAGTATAAATCAATTTGTAGATGTTATTGTCAATAAAAAGTTTGAACTTCTTACTCTACTTTTCTTACTTTTGTTTATAGTCTTTGCCTCTGGAGTTGCTATATATATTTTGGAAGCAGATGAAAATAGTAATATTAACAGTTTATTTGATGGCATATATTGGGCTATTGTTACTATATCTACAGTTGGGTATGGAGATATTGCACCTATTACTGGAGTAGGAAGGGCTATATCTATACTTATTATTGTAAGTGGTATAGCAATGATATCTTTTGTTACATCTATCATAGTATCTGCATTTTCAGAGAGGCTTGATGAGTTAAAAGAAGATCGTATCGTTGAGCAGATGAATAAGAGTAAATCTTTTATGATTATCTGTGGATATGGACAGATGACAAAGATGTTTTTTAGGCAAAAAAGAAAAAATATTGGAAAATATGTCATTATGGATAATGATTCTTCACGTGTAGAAGCTGCTCAAAAAAATGGATATATAGCCATAAAAGAGGACGCAAGTAGCTACAAAACATTAAGTAGATTTGATGCTAAATATTGTGATATTACTATATTGTGCCTTACTTCTAGTGATGTAGAGAATATATATATTACATTAAACGCCAAGAGTATATCTCGCAATATAAAGGTTATCACCAGAGTAAATGATACTGAAAATATAGATAAATTTAAACATGCTGGAGCAAATGAACTTCTACTTCCAAATGTGGTGGCCAATAGTATGATTTATATAGCTATTACTCAACCAACTATGTATAAAGCTATTCATGCTATCTTAACAGGTAAAAGTATAGCAAATATAGATGAGATACATGTACATAATTCTCATGCTATTGTAGGTAGAGAGATTGGTGAGTTAGATTTTAGTGTACATAAATTGCTATTTTTGGGTATATCAAGAGATGGTAAATTTATATTTAACCCTAGCAAAAATACAAAAATAGAGAGTTACGATATACTTTTAGTTATGGGTAGAAAAATTAGTCTTGAATACTTTAAAGAGTTACATGAAGGAGATATCTATGTTAAAAGATAGTATAGCTATTTTTGGTTATGGAAATCATGGTAAGTTTATAGCAAATGGATTATTGACTGATTCTTTTAATGTAACTGTAATAGAGTCAGATGAAATATTTTTTAAAAATGCACAAAATGATGGTTTTAAAACAGTTTTTATAGATGTTACTAAAGATAGTGAATTAAAAAAGATTGAGTTAGATACTTTTAGTAAACTTGTATGTGTAATGGATGATGAACATCTGAATGTATTTGTAACGCTCTCTTTGCGTTCACTATTTAAAGATGCTTATATATTGTCTATCTCAGATTCTTTGAATGTTACAAGAAAACTTCAAATGGCAGGAGCTAATAAGGTTATAGATCTTTATGAAGTGAGTGCCAATAAAATTTACAATATTTTAGAAAAGCCAATAGCTACAAAATTACTAGAAGATTTTGTAAGCAATAAAAGTGGTATATCCTTTAGAGAAATGCTTATACCTAACGAGTCATTTTTAGATGGAAAAATGGCTGAAAAGATTGATTTTTCATCTTATGGTGTACTATTGGTTGGTATGATAGATAAAGAGTTAGGGAATGCATTTTTATTTATAACAGCAGGTATATCTCACAAATTAGATAGTGGAGATATTATAGTATGTTTAGGTGAAAAGATAGATTTAGATAAGTTTGAAGAGTTGATAAAATCTAAGGAGGATATATGAAGATAGCTATTATTGGAGCAGGAAAGTGGGGTCAAGCACTCTACCACGCATATAGTCAAAAAAATGATGTAGTTATATCTTCTCGTAATATTAGAGATATTGAAAATTTTGTATCTATGCAAGAGGCATTAAAGTGTAGATACCTAATATTGGCTATTCCTGCTCAGTTTGTACGTAGTTGGCTAGAAGATAATTGGGTAGATAATGGTCAAAATATATTAGTAGCAGCAAAGGGTATAGAGACAAGTACAGGAGCATTTCTCAATGAGGTTTATGGAGCATTTATTACAGAAGATAGACTTGCTTATATCTCTGGACCATCTTTTGCTACAGAGGTTAAAGAGTCTTTACCAACAGCACTTATAATAAGCTCTACAAATAGTAAATTGGCACAGATTTATGCAGATGGACTTCCTGATTTTATAAAAGGTTATATTAGTGATGATGTTGTTGGTGCCGAGGTGAGTGGAGCATACAAAAATGTTATAGCTATAGCTGGTGGAGTATGTGAAGGACTTGGACTTGGTAATAATGCTAAAGCAGCACTTATCTCAAGAGGATTGGTAGAGATGACACGTTTTGGAGAGGCTTTTGGAGCAAAAAGAGAGACATTTCTCTCTTTAGGTGGAGCAGGAGATCTATTTCTTACTGCAAGTTCTACAATGTCACGTAATTTTAGAGTAGGCTTAGGCATTGCAAATGGAAAAGATATGGATGAGATTTTAGATGAGTTGGGAGAAGTAGCAGAGGGTGTTCCTACATCTAAAGCACTTTATAAAATAGCAAATGATAAAGATATATATCTTCCTATTGCATCTGAAGTGTATAGTATGATAGAAAAGGGAAAAAACCCTATGAAGAGTGTAGAGGATTTACTAAAATGATTTTAAAAAAGATATTTCTATATCTTATTATACTATCTTCAATTTTTATAAATAGTGTAGCAGGTGATATTAAATTGCCTACACACGAGATACATTTTTATGGTCAAAAATATTTTGATGAAGATAAACTTGACGAAGAGATGGGAGTAGAGAAAAGAAGTTTTTTTCAATTTTGGAAAGATGATACTCCTAGACTTAAAGATAAGTTGCGTCCAACTTTAGCAGAATCATTAAAAAGCTTCTATAAATCTGAAGGGTTTTATGATGTTGATTTAAATATTACCGATACAAATAGTAGTTATATAGTCCATATTAAAGAAAACAGACCTGTTCGTGTTAATAAAATAACTATAGATAGTGACTATAATATAAAAGATATTGTAACTTTTAAAAAGGGTGATATTTTTAAGTCAAAGAGTTTTGTTAAGATAAAAAGTAAGATTATCTCATCTCTATTAAAAAGAGGTTATTGCTCTTATGACTTAGATACTAAAGCCTATGTAGATTTAGATAAGCATATAGTGGATTTAGTATATACTCTTCACAAGGGTGGGGTATGTAAGTTTGGCAAATTAACAACATCAGGACTTAAAAACGTTGATGAGTCTGTAGTAAAATCACGTCTTAGAGCAAAAGAAGGAGATATATTTAATAGCGAACTTGTAAAAGAGACATCAGATAATCTTTATGAGCTTAATGCTTTTGATTCTGTAGTTATAGATGTAAGTCATAAAATTTATAATGTTGTTCCTGTAGATATTAAATTTGTAGAGTTAAAAAAAGATTATCATACAGAAGTTGGAGCAGGATACGATACATATCTTGGTTCAAGAATACATACAGCGATAACAAAATATAATTTTTTTGGAAATGCTCAAAAGTTAAAACTTAAGGCATCTTGGTCAAAGAAAGAGCAGTTATTTAGGGGAGATTTTTTTAAACCAGATTTTTTTACTATTTTTGATAGAAGTGTAGATATAGTTAGTAGTGCAGGGTTTTCAAATCTTGATTATGATGGTTTTAAAGAAAAAAAATACTTTTTTGATGCATATTTAGAACATATAGATGAAAATTTAAAAGTACGTTTAGGTATGACTTCAGAAGTTATCAATATTGATGCATTTAACAATGTATATAATAAAAAGTTGAAACAAGCTATAAATGAGGGTACATTTGTTTTATTGTCTCCGTACATTAACTTAGTATATGATGGACGTGATTCAAAATTAAACCCAAAGAATGGTTACTATTTTTCTGGATATAGTGAGCTAGGACTTTCACGAAATGATAAAGCAAGTGTTTATTATAAGGTAGAATTTGAAGGTAGACTTATAAAAACATTTAAAGATTTAACTATTGCTACTGTTGGAAAGGTTGGTGTCATAGCTGAAGAGTCAGATACAGGTTTACCTGAATCAAAACTTTTCTTTTTAGGTGGTTCATACTCCAATAGAGCTTATGGATATAATGAATTGGGAGTTATAACTTCCAAGAAAAAAGATACAAACTATGGGGCATTAACTATGGCAAATCTCTCATTAGAGGGAGATTATCCAATACATGGAGATTTGTATGGTGCTATATTTAGCGATAATAGTATGTTAACAGATCAATCCTACAATTTTAAAGGAGATATTATATCTTCAGCAGGTGTAGGGTTGAGATATATGACACCAATTGGACCATTTAAATTAGATGCAGGATTTAACTTAGCAGATAAGTCACAATATGGCATATCATTTCAGATAGGACAATCATTTTGAGTAATATAAAAAAGATACTATTTTTAACACCAATTTTATTGATACGTAGAATTATTTTAAGTTTAGTCACTTTAGGTGTAACATTGGGAATTTTACTATATGTTTTGGGAAATTCTTCTTTAGTCATTAAAAAAGCTATAGATTATTTTGCACCAGATTATAATATCACATATAGGAATATTGATGGAAATATATTTACGGGTATTAAAGTATATAATTTATCTTATGAAAATTTCTCATTAGCTAAAAAAATTACAATTAAATGGAATCCTATAAGACTTCTTTATAAAAACATAGGTTTATCTAATATAGATATTGATAGTTTAGATATAGATAATGTAATGATGTTTAGTAGAGTTTTTAACTCATCAAATGATGATACAGATAGTAATAGTAGTATGCCTTTTTCTATTTCTGTAAATAATATAGATATTACTATAAATAAATTTATACAGAGTGATATATATATCTCTAAGTTTAAATTAAAGGCAAATGCTCTTTATTATAATAATAATAGTGTAAATCTTAAGATATTGAAACTTTTTATAGATACAAATTTAACAACTATCAATGTAAATGGTTTAGTGAAAAATAATAGATTAAAAGGTAAACTTCTTATCTCACCTAAAGATGGACTATTCAAGCAGTATAATATACCTATACGTCATAAAGCCATAAAAACTTTAGCTATTGATTTTAATGCTACAAAAGATATAGTAGAGGCAGATATAGATACTTCTATAAAAAAAGTTCTAAAAACAGATAATAAAAATAGTTTTAATATAGATATAAATAGCTTAAAATCTCATATACTTTTTAATATAGACGATAATATCTTAATAGCAAAAAGTAAACTTCTTATTGATTCTAATTATGCAAAAGATATATATATTAGTAATGATTTTATACTAAAAAATAATAATATAAGATATAGTGGAAATATGAAAACCAATAATATTTTAGGAGTAGATAAGAGATATTTAAAACTTCTAAAAAATTTAAATATAGGTTATATTGGTGATAATAAGAGTATAAAAGCAGATATAAATACCAATAAATTAAAAGGTTTATTTGTATCAAATGATTTCAGAAAAGGTAAACTTCATTTAGCTAGTAAAGATAAAATATTACTTAGTAAATTTATTGATTTAGCTTCTAAATTGAGTAAAGGTAGGGCAAGTTTTGTGCTTGATGCTCCTATATATTTTGATAATAATGTTATGCGAAAAGCAAAAGTAAAAATCACATCAAATCTTTTAAATATAGAATCAGATATAAAGTATAAAGATAATTTAAATATAGTATCTAAAATAGTTATACCTAAAAAATCATTATTAAAAGGATATGATAAAAATTTAAAGCTAAATAAATTAAATCCTATATATATTAAGTCTATAATTGATAAAAAAGAGATAAATACTATTGTAAAGTCACCAGTTATTAAAGCAAATATAAATTATAGGTTGAAAAGTACTAAATTGAATGGTTTATTTAATTTAGAAGGATATAAAATTAATATATCTGGAAATACAAATAGTATAGTAGATGTCAAACTGAATATAAACTCTTTAAAATCTTTTTTTAAAAAAATCTCAAAAGTTTACAATATAGATGAAATACCAAATATATCTGGAAAAGTTGATTGTAATGTCTCTATAGATAAATTAAAAGATATTAATATGATTATAAAATCACCAAAAATCATTTATGCTAAAGATAAAAAGCATAAACAGATTATTAAAGATATTTCTCTAAAAGTGGGAATGAATAATTCAAAAATAGTTTTAAAAAATTATAAATTTATTTATAATAAAGAGAAGATATTTTCAACAAAACCATCAAAAGTATCTATTGATGGGGATATAGTAAATATTGAAGAATTTTGGGTAAATAATAATCTAAAAATAGAAGGAAGATATAATCTTAAAACTAAAAAAGGTAATATATTAACATCTTCAAATAAATTTCATATTGCACAAAAAATTGCCTCTTTAGATACAAATTTAAATTTAAAAGTATTACTTGATAATATGAAAATGACTATTAATGGAAATATAAATCTATTGGGTGGAAATATTTATTATAATTTAAGTAAAAAAACTTTTGCATCAGATAGTGATATTGTTATTGTCCAAAAGATAAAGAAGAAAAAGAAAAGCTCTTTTATGAAAAATTTATCACTTAATATAAAAGTTAAGACAAAAAAACCATTAAGATATAAAAAAGGTGATGCTAATATTCGTGGAAATTTAGATTTGGGTATTCATAAATCCATAAATTCTAAGATATTGATTTTAGGAAAGGTATCACTACTAAAAGGTGGAAGTTATACTTTTGAGAGAAAACGTTTTATTTTAGATAAAAGCTCTATATACTTTACAGGTAATCCAAATAAACCGATTTTAAATATTGTGGTTCATTATAAATCTATAAATCATCTGATAACTATACGTATTACTGGTTCTGCTAATACGCCAAATATTGTTTTTTCTTCGAGTCCAACATTGACAAAAGGGCAGATACTATCTCTATTACTTTTTGATACAGAAGAAGCTGCAGGTAAAAATTCTAGTGAAGATATGATGCGTATGATGGGTGGAGCTATAGCAAAATCAGCTTTAAATAATGTGGGAATATCTTTAGATCATCTAGTTATTGGTAATGATAATAGTATTGAAGTTGGTAAAAAAATTACAAATAAGTTAACTGTGATATATGTAAATGGAAAAATTCCAAAGATTAAAGTAAAATATCGACATAGCAGAAGTACTGAAAGTATATTTAGTGGTAGTGAAGTATCTCAATCATATGATATTGTATATAAAAAAGATTTTTAATTTTTTAAAAGATTTTTTAAGTAGTAGGATACTATAATCAACAAGAAGGATTTATTATGAATTTATTTAAAAATAGAATATATATTAGTGTTATATTGGTATTTCTTTTGTCCATATTTGCTTTTTTATCTCAATATACATACAAGAATTATTTACAATATCAGGAAGTTGAACATTATGGAAGAATTTCTCCTATTTTAAAAGAGATAGATATATTACAAAAAAGGCTTTTCTCTGAACGTATATTGGTCACATATTATTTAGCAAAACCAACAGAAGAAAATCTTAATAATTTTGAAAATGCTAAATATAATACTGATAAAACTTTTAAAACTTTAATAGAAACTATATCTAAAAATAATTTATCTAAATATTTAATTAAAAAAGTAAATATCTTAAAAGCTATATTGAAAGTTACACGAACAGATATATATAATAAAAAATATTACTCTAAAATATTATATGAAGATTATCACAATGTATTTTCTTCTTTAGTAAAACTTATAGAAGAGATTGGAAATATACAATCATTAGGGGTTAAGAATTCTATAAATTCTTATATACAGTATGCTAATCTTGAAGAAAATAGTATTATAGAAACCAATTTTCTTTATTATACTTTGATTAAGAATAAGCCTATGGGAAAAGATGATATGGCATTATGGAAAAGATTAATAGCTAAAGATGTACAACCTACTTTAGACAATAGTAATTTTTCAAATGCTATTAAAGCTTTAAAAGGTGAAAATAAATATAAATCTATAATGAATTTTACAAGAAATGTTATAAATAGTCAAAGTAAAACAGGTAACTATACAATTACATATAATCTTTTAATAGATAAATGGAAAGATAAAGAGGCATATTTTACAAATGTATTTAATTTACTATATTCAAAAATAGTTAAGATAGAAAATAAACATTTATCATCTCTTAGAAATATATTATTAGGTTATGTAGGCATATTACTATTTTTACTTCTTTTAATTTTTAGTTTTATTATCCATTATTTTTCATTATCTAAAAATAAAAATGTTTCTATATCTACAGTTAAAGATATAGACCTTGTATTTGATAAAGATGAACAAAAAGAGATACAACGTTTAATTCATGAGGGAAAAGTAGATTATATATATAAATTTTTAATTCAAGCTATTAAAGATGCAAATCAGACAAAAGATCTATTTCTTGCAAGTATGTCACATGAAATACGAACACCTTTAAATGGTATTGTTGGTTTTACTCAGCTTTTAAAAGATACAGAAGATAGAGAAGAGAAAGAGGAGTTTTTATCGGTAATTGAAAAAAGTTCAGAAAATCTTTTGATTATTGTTAATGATATTCTTGATTTATCTAAAATAAAAGCACAAAAGATAGAACTTGAAGAGATAGATTTTGATCCTATTGATCGTTTTGAAACAGCTGTTGAATCTTATGCTGCTAAAGCTGCAGAGGAAAATATCAATTTTAAACTTTTTATTGATCCTAGTATACCAACATCAATAGTAGGAGACCCTACTAAAATATCACAAATTATTGTAAATCTTATTAGTAATGCTGTTAAATTTACCCCTACCAATGGTGAAGTTAGTGTCCGTATAGAGAAAGTTGCAGAAGAGAGTAGCGATGTACGTATTAAATTTTCTGTTTCTGATACAGGTATAGGTATTACCAAAGAGCAACAGAAAAATATTTTTGATGCATTTACACAAGAAGATGTAAGTACAAGTCGTAAATATGGTGGTACGGGATTAGGATTATCTATCTCTGGTAAATTTGTTGATTTTATGGGAGATGAGTTAAGAATAGATAGTACTAAAGGTAAAGGTTCAACTTTCTATTTTACATTACTTATGAATAAATCTGAAGATTCAACAGTTAGAAAAGTTCAAGATATGAGTTTAAATATTGTAGGAATACTTGATTCACATATTGATGATAAATATATCATAAATGAAAATCTTGAAGCATATATACGCTATACAGGTGCACAAGTCATACATTATACAGAAGAAGCATTATTGAAATTAATAGATATGAATCTTAAGCTTCCAGATATTTTATTTGTTGATCATATGTTTAGAGAAAATAATTCAGATATAGAAAAATTCTTAAAACTTGATACAAAAATTATACTTATGACTACAGGAGATCAGAAGCAAAATATTAAAAGATATAAAAAATATATAGATAAGATATTATATAAACCAATTAATTTTACAAAAACACTTAGAATGCTTAGTGATAAAGAGGATAGTAGTATTATTGGTGAAAAGATTATGTTTGATAATCTCAATATTTTAGTTGCTGATGATAATGCTATTAATCAAAAACTTATAATAAATATTTTACAACGTTTAGGAATAGACGTTACTATCGCAAATAATGGTAAAGAGGCTGTTTCATTATATAAAGATACTACTAAATTTGATATGGTATTTATGGATATAGAGATGCCTGTTATGGGTGGTATGGAAGCTACAGGACAAATCTTAGTTTATGAGAGAGCTAAAAATAGTGTACATATACCTATCATTGCTTTAACTGCTAATGCACTATCTGGAGATAAAGAGAAATATCTTGGTGCAGGAATGGACGGATTTTTATCAAAACCAATAGATATAGATGCTTTAAAAACAATTCTTATTGAATATTTTGATGATAAGATAATTAATATAGAGTCAAGATAACCTATATTTAAAATCTTCATAGCTAAATTTGCGTAATATATCTATGCTTCCATTAGTTCTTTTTATGGCTATGGAGGGTAGATTTATACCATTAAAAGTAGTAGCTTTTACCATTGTGTAGTGCATCTGGTCACAAAATATTACCTTATCTCCTATTTTTAGTTGAGTATCAAAACTATAATCACCCATAATGTCTCCAGCTAAACAGGTATTACCAGCTAGACGATAGTTATATAGTTTCTCATTTACTTTACCTGCTCCAATAACATCTGAACGATAAGGCATAATGATAGTATCTGGCATATGTGCTTCAGCAGAACTATCTAATATAGCAATATCTATGTCATTATGGACAATATCTAAAACAGTAGTGATAAGGTTACCTGTTTGCCAACCTATCGCTTCTCCTGGTTCAAGATATATCTCTACATTATATCTATCTTTAAATTTTTTTATAATTTCTATGAGTTTTTCTACATTATATCCATTTTTAGTGATGTGATGACCACCACCAAAGTTTATCCATTTCATTTGTGATATATATTTACCAAATTTAGTTTCAAAGATATTCAATACATTCTCTAGAGCATCTACACTCTCTTCACATAGTGCATGAAAGTGTAGCCCATCACACTCTTTTAAAATACTCTCATCAAAGTTTGAAAGTGTAGTACCTAGTCGTGAATATAATCCACAAGGATTGTATATCTCTTTAGGTGCTTTTGAGTATTGGGGATTTACTCTAATCCCTAAAGATAAAGATGGGTTAATCTCTTTTACTTTTTTTGCATATTTTTTAAATTGTGAGGGAGAGTTAAAAACTATATGATTTGAGATAGTTGCTATCTCTTCCATCTCATCTTCTTTAAATGCAGGACTATATGTATGCACCTCTTTTTTAAAAGTTTCATATGCTAGTTTTGCTTCATTTAGTCCAGATGTACAACAACCATTTAGATATGGTCTGCATATATCAAAACTTTTCCATAAAGCATATCCTTTTAATGCAAGTAATATTTTTGCCTTAGATTCTTTACTTATATACGCTATAAGCTTAAGATTGTTTAGTAATTTATCTTCTTCAAGTAGCCAACAAGGAGAAGGAATTTTGTTTATATTTTTTATATTCATAGTTATATTATAACAATACTAATTAAAAACTCTATTATTTAAGTGACTTTACGATAAAATCGCGTTCATATAAAAGCTATCAGTTACAATGATGGTAAAATTAATTAAGGATGATTTGGAATGAAAAGAACATACCAACCACATACTACACCAAGAAAAAGAACACATGGTTTTAGAACAAGAATGAAAACTAAAAATGGTAGAAAAGTAATCTCTGCTAGACGTGCAAAAGGTAGAAAAAGACTTTCTGTATAAGTTTTTTGAGATAAATTTAGGAGTTCAGTTATTAGCAAAATAAAAATTTTTACTAGAATTCGTACTACTAAAGAATTTAATGTAGTCTATAAACAGGCTACAAAAGTTTGGCACACACCTTACTTTGTCATTTTTTTTAAAAAATGTGATAAACATACAGTAGGGTTTGTAGCCAGTAAAAAAGTTGGAAATGCAGTTCACAGAAATAGAGCCAAGCGTTTATTAAGAGCCCATTTCATAGAAAATATTGATCTTTTGTCAAAGGGGTCTTATGTTTTGGTTGCAAAACCTGATCTAATTAGTAAAAACTTTTTAGAGATAAAGAAATCATATCTTCAAGCACTTAAAAAGTGTACTGCATTATCATAAATTAATATATAACATTATACTATTGTACTAATAATTAAAAGGTATATTTTGGAACAACAAGATTTAAACAAACGACTTCTCATCGCTCTTGCACTCTCTTTTTTGGTATTTGTAGGATTTAGCTATCTTACTCCACAAGAAAAAAAAGTACAACCTGCAAAACAACAGATAGAAAATAAGCATTCTACACCAACTATTTCAAGCAATAAAGTAACACCAGCTAGTAGTATATCTCAAGCAAAACAAAATATAAATACTACTAATTCTAAATTATTATCTATTACTTCAAAAACATTTAATATGTCTATTGATAAATTTGGGCGTATATCACAATTTAAACTTTTAGAAAAAAAGTATGAAAATGATGGCAAAGCTCTTGAGATATTAAATCCTAAGAAAGTTAAACCATTGGAGATAAGATTTTCAGATGCTAAACTGAATGAAGAGGCATTTAAAACACCATATATTTATAGTGGTCAGAAAGTTATTGATGTTAGTTCAGGTAAAAAAACGGTTACACTTATTCAGAAATTATCATCTGTAACTCTTACAAAAAAGATAACTATAGAATCAAATGGTGCATATAGTATAGATGTCTCTACCTCTTTACCAAAAGCATATTTTATAACTCCAGGTTATAGACCAATGGCTGATAGTTCAAGATATTTACTTGTTCGTGGTGCATTAGTAAAAGGAAATGATGGTGTTGTAACAATTATAGAAGATGGTAAAGCTAAAGGTGATGAAGTTATAAAAAATGCTCAATATGCTACAGCTTTTGATAGATATGTTGCATCTATATTTTATAATTTTAAAAATGGATTGAATGTATCTATATTAAAAGATACAGATGATAATCCTCTTATTTTTGTAGAGGGTAAACAAAATTTACATCTTGGTGGATATATTGGACCAAAAGAGTACCATACTTTAAATGCTATAAATCCTAAACTTACTGATAATATTGAATTTGGTTTCTTTACATTTCTCTCAAGACCATTTTATAAAGTATTATTATGGATAGAAAATTTAGTTGGTAACTGGGGTTGGGCTATTATAATATTTACATTATTAGTTAAATTTATATTATTCCCATTATCTTATAAGGGTATGATGTCTATGCAGAAGCTTAAAGACCTTGCACCTAAAATGAAAGATATTAAAGAGAAGTATAAAGATGATCCAGCAAAAATGAATATGAAGATGATGGAGATGTATAAAAAACATGGTGCTAACCCAATGGGTGGTTGTCTACCAATGATTTTACAAATTCCTGTTTTCTTTGCACTATATAGAGTTCTTCTAAATGCTGATGAACTGCAAGGTGCATCTTGGATAAGTGGTTGGATTGACAATCTAGCAGTAGCTGACCCATACTATATATTACCTATCTTAATGGGTGCATCTATGTGGTTTCAACAAAGAATTACACCAAATAACTTTACTGATCCTCTACAAGAGAAGATATTTAAATGGTTCCCTGTGGGTATGGCTTTGATGTTTATTATTATGCCATTCCCTTCAGGTTTAGTTTTGTATTGGGTAGTAAATAATACATTTACAATAGGACAACAATATGTTATCAATAAAGCATATGCTAAACATAAAGCCACTGCAATAGCATCTCATGAGAAAGGAAATGATAGCTAATGATAAAGGTTGAAGCACCTACACTTGAAGATGCTTATAAAAAGGCATCTAAAATATTGGATTGTTCTATCTCTGAACTTGAATATGAAATTATGCAATATCCATCTAAAGGTATCTTAGGATTATTGAAAAAAAATGCTATTATAGTGGCTATATCTAAGAAGATAGAAAAAGAGTCAATAATTGAAGTTGAAGATATAGTTAGTCCTACTATTAAAGAAGAGAGTGTTGCCTCTGAGATTATTGATACTATCAAAGAGGAAGCTATAGTAGTAGAAGATTTAGAAGTATCTACTCCTATTGAAAAAGATATAATTTTAGAGAACTTTTTTGAAGTAGAAAAAGAGAAAGATTTTCCTATAGAAGATGAGAATATTGAAGAAGAAGTTAATGTTGTATATGATGAATTAGCTCTTCTTATAGAAAATCAACTTAAAGAGCTTCTTGATAAATCATGTTTTGATATTGATGTAGTAGAGGTTGATGTTATTGACAATAGAGCACTTATCTTTATTGATGGTGAAGATGCAGCACTTCTTATTGGTAAAGAGGGGTATCGTTATAATGCACTTTCATATATGATATTTAACTGGTTACATTCAAAATATGAACTATTTATAAAACTTGAAATAGCAGAGTTTTTAACCACTCAACAAGATATGATAGCTAACTACATTCAACCTGTCATCGAAAATGTAGAGAAATATGGTAAAGGTAAAACACGTTTTTTAGATGGAATCTTAGTACAAATTGCATTAGAACAATTACGTGAGCGTTTTCCAGATAAGTATGTAGCTGTAAAAACAGGGCGTGAAGGTAAAAAATTTGTTGTTATCAATAATTTTAACTCTTCTCCTAAGAATAAAAACTAAATATTATGAATAACTCTATAGTAGCTATTGCCACAGCATATGGTGTTTCATCTATCTCTATTATCAGAGTAAGTGGTGGGGCATCTTTATCTATTGCTAAAAAAATCTCTAAATTAAACGATATAACTCCACGCTATGCTCATCTTACATCTTTATATAATGCTACAGATAATCTTATAGATAAAGCTATAATGATATATTTCTCTTCTCCAAACTCTTTTACAGGCGAAGATATAGTAGAGTTTCAGTGTCATGGTGGAATGATAGTAGCTCAAGAGATACTAGATACTATAATCTCTTATGGTGTTAGACTTGCTCAACCAGGAGAGTTTTCAAAAAGAGCATTTCTTAATGGTAAGATAGATTTAAGTGAAGCAGAAGCTATATCTAAACTTATAGAAGCCAAGTCAGTTGATGCAGCAAAGATTTTAGCTAAACAGATGAAGGGTGAACTTAGAGAATTTGTAGATATTAGTCGTGAAGCACTTTTAAAATCTTTAGCTTACTCTGAAGTAATAATAGATTATTCAGAAGAAGATATCCCTGATGATATTATGAATAATATAGTGACTCAGTTAGATGGACTTATAAAACAGATAGAAAAGATAGTAGATGCTAGTCATAGAAGAAGAGGTCTTATAGAAGGTTTTAAAGTTGCCATCATAGGTAAACCAAATGTAGGAAAAAGCTCACTTCTTAATGCACTATTATCTTATGATAGAGCTATTGTATCAGAGATAGCTGGGACTACAAGAGATACTATTGAAGAGCAGGTACGTATTGGTTCACATATAATACGACTTGTAGATACTGCAGGTATTCGTGAATCTGAAGATACTATAGAGAAGATAGGTATAGAGCGTTCTCTATCTTCAGTAGAAGATGCTGATGTTATCATAGCCTTATTTGATTCTTCTCGTCCATTTGATAGTGAAGATGAGAAGATATTTTCCATATTAGAATTACTTAAAGATAAACATATTATTGTTGCTTTAAACAAATCTGATTTAGATAGAAACTTTATTATAGATAGAAGAAATGATTTTGATACTATAGAAGTTAGTGCAAAAAAATCATTTTTAAATTTAACAAATAAGCTTCAAGAGTTATTTAATAATATAGGTGAAGGTGATGAACTTATGCTTATCTCTGCTAGACAGATAGAGGCTGTAAATGAAGCCAAAAGAGCTATATTAGAGTCAAAAGTACCATTATTTAAGGGTGAATTAGAATTTTTTTCATATCATCTTCAAGAGGCAGTTAGATCTATATCTTCTATATCAAAACCATACGATAGTGAAGAGATACTAGACAAGATGTTTGGTGAATTTTGTTTAGGTAAATAGTATGAATTTTATAGATAATATTAAAGCTATAGATAATATAGAATTATATGCTATATTGGTTTTAACAATTTTTACAATATGGTTTATATATAGTACTGTTAGATATTATATAGCTCAAAAACGTATAGTAAAACATTTACATCGTTTTGCAAAAGAGGGAGAGGCTAATTCTCAATATGAACTTGCAAAGAGATATTTAGATGGGAAGACAGTAAAAAAAAGTTGTCATAATGCTGCATTTTTTTCTCAAAAAGCATCTTTTTCAGGTAATGAGGATGCTAAATTATTTTTAGAAGATATTAAGAAAAAAAAATGTTCTAAAATTAATCGTGTATTATAATCAAATTAAAAAATAAGGTTTTTTATGTTTAAATTTTTCATATCTTTTATATGGTTACTTTTTCTGATGTTTACTCTATCTGGATGTGTTAAGAATGATTTATCTCCATATGATTATTCATCAAATGATACATCAAATAGTAATTTATGGGCAGATCAAACTAATGTAAATGATGTAGATACTTCTGATATAGATGAAAATCTAACAGAATCAGAGACTACTATAACAGAAGATTCTCAAAATAGTAAAATGCAAAGAGTATCTTTCCCTGTATCTGAATATAATGCATTAAGAAGAGTTGGTAAAGGTACTGTAAAAGGTCAAATATATATATCTGATAATGATCATAAAATAGTTGGTTCTGGAACAAGACTTTACTTAAATCCTATAACATCATACTCAAAACAGTGGTATGAAGAGAGTTATCTTGGTGGACATAAGATGCAAAAGGCTGATTCAAGACTATTTAACTACCTTAGATTTACGGCTGCTGATTCAGATGGTAATTTTGCATTTTATGGAGTACCTAGTGGGAACTATTATCTTATTGGTACTGTTCGATGTGGAGAAGAGTGTGGATATGAAACTGAAAAAAGTATACGTATAGCTAGTATAGTAAAAGTATTTGGAAAAGATATAGTCAAACAAGATTTAGTAGGTTCATTTTAGAGTCTTATCATTTTATAGCGTAAAACCACCTCTTTCAAGTGGTGGATATAAGTGGTCTTAGTCTGGAGTATCTTGTTGTTGAATATATTGCTTCACTATTTCAAGTGGAACACAACCAACAGAACGAGAAAAATATGACTTATGCCACAAAGCAGAACCTTTACTCTAATATCTCTTTTTAATATTTAGCATATCTCTTCGATAGTTTCTTTAAATATCTTACCTATATAATCTATATGTTCTTTTGTTAATATATTGTAATTAAATGTAAGTATAATTTCAATATACACATCATAAAGGAGAAGTTATGAAAGCTGTAAAAGTTCGCTTGTATCCAAATGCAATACAAAAACAAATCATAGCTTCTCAAATTGGAGCAGTTCGCTATGTGTATAATAGAACCCTTGCACTTAGAATAAATGCTTATAAAAAGTTTGGTTTAAAAGTTGGTAAATTTGACTTAATCAAACATATCACTAAACTAAAAAACAGAGATAATACATCTTGGTTAAAAGAAGCAGACTCTCAAGCATTACAGCAAAGTGTGGCAAATATGGATAGTGCATATAAACACTTTTTTAAAGGTGGTGGATACCCTAAGTTTAAATCACGACACCACTCAAGACAAACTTTTCAATACCCACAAAGGGTTAAAATTGAAAATAATAAAGTCTATTTACCTAAAGTTGGTTGGGTAAAGTGTAAAGGTTTAAGAGATGATATTACAGGTAAAATAAAAACTGTAACAGTATCTTATGAAGCTTATCAGTATCATGCAAGTATTCTATTTGATACAGGAGATACAGAGCCTAAAATAAATACAAACAATAGAGTTGTTGGCATTGATGTAGGAGTATCACTCGTAATAGCTGATAGTGATGGTAACAAAGTTAAACCTCTTGACTTAGTAAGAGAACTATCAAAATTAAGAACAAAAGCACAACAATTAAGTCGTAAGAAAAAAGGAAGTGCAAACAGAGCTAAAGCAAAAGCTAAAATTGCTAAACAAAATCTTCATATAGCAAATATGAGAAAAGATTTTTTACATAAACTCTCACTTCAATACAGTGAAAATCAAACTGTTGTAGTGGAAGATTTGAAAATTAAAAATATGACTAAAGCAACAAAAGGAACAGTTGAAAAACCCTCAAAAAATGCAAAAGCTAAAAGAGGGTTAAATCGTTCAATCACTCAACAAAGCTGGGGAATGTTTTTTGAGTTGTTAGAATATAAGTTAAAAGAGAATGGCGGAGAACTCATCAAAGTTAATCCAAAATTCACTTCTCAAACTTGTAATAAATGTGGTCATATCTCTAAAGAAAATAGACAATCACAAAGTAAGTTTGTATGTACTTCTTGTGGGCATACTGCAAATGCAGATATAAATGCTAGTAAAAATATACTTGACCGTGGGATACACGGCAATAATGCTTGTCTGAAAATAGCCATTTAGGTTATGGAACAAGAATCCACCTCATTTATGGGGTGGAGTATCAACCTTTTGGATAAGCACTCTTTAAATTTTCATATAGCTCTTTAGGTGTAATATCTTTACTTTCTAAAATATTTTGCATTGTTACATTATCTTCTTTACCATTCCATATTTTTATGTATGAACCATCTTTATATCCGTGGTCTTGTCTAAATTTATTTAGTATATTTTTACCAATATATAGTTTATATAATGAACTAAGATTAAGATCAGATTGTATAGCTACATCAAAAAATGTTTCTATAAGTTTATCTGTAGAGTTTTTACAGAAAAGAGTTTTTATTAGTTGTTCAACTACCTCTATCTGTTCATAGTAGTTTTTTGTTGTAGATGTTTTATTCTCTTTAAATTTTAAAAAGTTTGGAATATTATTTATATTTTTAGCTAAATCTTCTATAGTTCCAAGATTGTTCATCTTGTACTCTTTAAGTGCTTGTGACATAATAAAATGCCAAATATCAACAGTCTCTATTTTGATATTGGCATAATCAGGCTGGGCATCTATATTTTTCCAATGTTTCCATGGATAAGACTCTATAAGCTCTGCACACTCTAAGTATGTACATCGTTTCCAGTCTATGATTTTTCCATTTTTTGTAGTGCCTTTTTCCCAACCTTTACCATTTGTTGCATCATTAAGTTCTTGTTGAAGTTGTAGCATTTGTAGAATTTTATCCATTAAGATACCTTTAATTTTATATGACATATTCTACCTTTTCATCACTTATTTAGCACTTTTTGAGTAAAATATAATCCTTATTTTATGCCCAAAAGGACACTACTTATGTCAAAACCTATAGAAAACTTAGATGAAGTTTTAAAAAATCATAAACTATCTAACGAAGAGTACCAAGATATATTACGTATCTTAGATGGTCGTCACCCAAACTTAGTAGAGATAGGTATATTTTCTGCTATGTGGTCTGAACACTGTTCATATAAATCAAGTACAAAATACCTTAGAGGTTTTCCTACAACTGCACCATGGGTTATACAAGGACCTGGTGAAAATGCTGGTGTTATAGATATTGGTGATGGTATGGCTGCTGTCTTTAAGATGGAGTCCCATAATCACCCATCATTTATAGAGCCTTTTCAAGGAGCTGCTACTGGTGTAGGTGGAATTTTGCGTGATATTTTTACTATGGGGGCAAGACCTGTAGCCAATATGAATGCACTACGTTTTGGTAGTGTCAAAGGTGATAATGAAAATGCAAAATATCAAAGACATTTAGTTCGTGGTGTAGTTGATGGTATTGGAAGTTATGGTAACTGTATGGGTGTACCAACTATTGGTGGAGAGGTAAGTTTTGATGAGTCCTATAATGGAAATATCTTAGTAAATGCCTTCTCTTTAGGAGTAGTAAAATCAGATGAGATCTTCTTGGGTGTAGCTTCTGGTATGGGTAATCCTATAATGTATGTAGGAAGTAAAACTGGACGTGATGGTCTTGGTGGTGCAGTTATGTCATCTGATAGCTTTACTGAAGAGTCAAAATCACTTCGTCCTACAGTACAAGTTGGTGACCCTTTTACTGAGAAACTTCTTCTTGAAGCTTGTTTAGAACTATTTAAAACAGATCATGTTATAGGTATTCAAGATATGGGTGCAGCAGGGTTAACTTCATCAGCATTTGAGATGGCAGGTAAGACAGGAGCAGGACTTATTATGCATCTAGATAAAGTACCAGCTCGTGAAGAGGGAATGACACCGTATGACTTTATGCTTTCAGAGTCTCAAGAACGTATGCTTATTTGTGCTAAACAAGGAAGCGAACAAGCTATCATCGACATTTTTGAAAAATGGGGGCTTGATGTTGCTGTTATTGGTGAAGTGACAGATACTGCTAGAATGGAACTTATGTGGCATGGCCAGAAGTGTGCAGATATGCCAATAGCACCAGTAAGTGAAGAAGCACCAGTACTTGATAGACCTATTGCACGTCCTACATACTTAGATGAATTAAATGCAAAAGATGTAGATAGCTATAAAGCAGTGAATGACCAAGAGGCATATGAAGCACTACTTTCAAATATAGAGATTTCAGATAAAGCATGGGTATATAATCAATATGACTCTATGGTACAGACAAATACCTCTAAACACCCTGGAAGTTTAGATGCATCTTGTATCCGTATTAAAGAGAATGGAAAAGCTTTAGCTATGAGTTCTGACTGTAATCCACGTTACTGTTATATTGATCCTAAAAAAGGTGCATCTCTTGCTGTTATAGAGTCTGGTCGTAATGTTGCTATGTCAGGTGCTAGACCACTATCTATTACAGATTGTCTAAACTATGGTAACCCTGAAAACCCAGAAGTAATGTGGCAATTTGCAGAGGGTTGTGAGGGTATAAAAGAGGCTTGTTTGGAGCTAAATACTCCTGTAGTTTCTGGAAATGTATCTCTTTACAATGAGACTAATGGTGTTTCAGTGTTTCCAACACCTGCCATAGCTATGGTAGGACTTAATAATGATGAAAATAAGATACTTCCATCATCTTTTCAAGAAGAAGATAGCCATATTGTTCTTGTTGGTGAAACAAAAGGTGAGTTTGGTGGTTCACTTTATATTAAAACACTTTACAATGAGACTACAGGAAAAGCTCCAAGTTTTGACTACAAACAAGAACTTGCACTTTGGGAGCTTGTTATAGAGGCAAATAAAAAAGATTTACTCCTATCTGCTAAAGATGTAAATATTGGTGGTATAGCTATAGCTCTTTCTAAAATGTCAGCACTATCTAGTAAAGGGATAGTTGCTAATGTAGAAGTAGTAAATAGTAGAGATATCTTTGATGAGTCTCAATCTCGTGCATTGATAGAAGTTAGTAACGATAATTTAGATGTTGTATTGGATATGGCAAAAGAGTTAGGATTGACAACAGATATTATTGGTAAAGTTGGTGGAGATGTTGTTAAAGTAAATAGTGTTGAATTATCGTTAGATAAAGTTAAAGATATCTATTTCAATACATTTTCAAGAACAATAGAACAAGATTTATAATATAAGGATATATAGATGAGAGCATTACTAAGTGTAAGTGATAAGAGTGGCATTATTGAGTTCGCACAAGGACTAGAAAAAATGGGTTGGGATATTATCTCAACAGGTGGAACATATAAAAAATTAAATGAAGCAGGTATAAAAGTCATTGAGATAGATGAAGTAACTAAATTCCCTGAGTGTTTTGAAGGACGTGTAAAGACACTAAACCCTTATGTACATGGTGGAATACTCCATAAACGTGGTGATGAAGGTCACGTTTCTCAGGCTAAAGAACTTGGTGTTGAGGGGATTGACCTTGTTTGTGTAAACCTATATCCATTTAAAGAGACTATTGAAAGAACAGAAGATTTTGATGAGATTATAGAAAATATAGACATTGGTGGGCCAACAATGGTACGCTCAGCAGCTAAGAACTTCAATGATGTCCTTATTGTTACTGATGCAGATGATTATAGTGTAGTATTATCTGCTCTTGAAAATAGAGAAGATACATTGGAGTTTAGAAGAGGTTTGATGATAAAAGCATTTGAGCATACAGCCTCTTATGACTCTATGATTGCAAACTATATGAATGGTAGATTTAACAATGGATTTGGTGAGTATCAGTTTATTACAGGTAAAAAATCATTCCAAACACGTTATGGTGAAAATCCTCATCAAGATGGTGCTTTATATGAGTTTGATAACCACTTTACAAATAACTTTAAGCAACTAAAAGGTGAAGCATCTTTCAACAACATAAACGATGTAAATGGTGCATTGAAGATAGCTTCAAGTTTTGGTGATGAAAATGCAGTATGTATCGTAAAACACGGTAATCCTTGTGGATTTGCACTTAGAGATACTTTACTAGATAGTTATGTAGAAGCACTAAAATGTGACCCTGTATCTGCATTTGGTGGTGTAGTAGCAGTCAATGGTATAGTAGATGCTAAGTTGGCTGAAAAGATGAATGAGATATTCTTGGAAGTTGTAATGGCAGCAGACTTTACCACTGAAGCTTTAGAGGTATTTGAGAAGAAAAAACGTCTTAAACTATTTGCTCAAGGTGGTAAAAAATTGGTTATGTCTAAAGACGCTTATGACTTTAAACACGTTGATGGAGGATTTGTTTACCAAAATTCAGACTGTATCTGCGACAATGAAGTACACAATGCTCATAAAAAGTCTGAACTTACTGCATCAGCTCAAGAGATGAAAGATTTGGAAATTGCATGGAAAGTAGCAGGTCTTACTAAGTCTAACTGTGTAGTTTATGTTAAAAACTCTGCTATGGTAGCTGTAGGTATGGGTATGACAAGTCGTGTAGATGCTGCTCAATGTGCATTGAAAAAAGCAAAAGAGATGGGACTAGATGTAAGTGGTGCATCTATGGCATCTGAAGCATTCTTCCCATTCCGTGATAGTATAGATGCAGCAGCCCAAGCTGGAGTAAAAGCTATTATCGAACCAGGAGGAAGCATCAGAGATGATGAAGTAATAGAAGCTGCCAATGAATATGGTATCTCTCTTTACTTTACTACTGTTAGACACTTCTTACATTAATAGTTTTTCTATTATTCCCATTAATCAAAAAATGGGAATATAGTTATATGCTAAACAAAAATTTCATCTAATATAGTATTGATATACTCATTTGCCTTAAATGTTATGAGATCATCAGGTTGTTCTCCTGTTCCTATATAGAATATAGGCATTTTTAACTCATCAGCAATACTTAAAATTGAGCCACCTTTTGCTGTACCATCTAGTTTTGTTATGATGATACCATCTATACCTATCATTTCATTAAAGGCTTTTGCTTGATTTATAGATGAACTACCTTGTGTACCATCTAAGATTAGCATCTTTCTATGAGGTGTTCCCTCTTTCGCTTTTTGGGCTACGCGTACTATTTTTTTAAGCTCTTCATTTAAATTTGTTTGAGTATGGAGTCTTCCTGCTGTATCTATGATAACATTGTCAAACTTTTTTGCTATGGCAGACTCTATGGTATCATAGACTACTGCTGAAGGGTCATGACCTTGTTGCGTTGATACAATGGGAATATCTAATTTTACTGCCCATCTACTTAGTTGTTCTATGGCTGCTGCACGAAATGTATCTCCAGCTCCGAGCATAACCTTCTTACCATCTTTTTTGTACTTGTTTGCAAGTTTGGCTATGGTAGTGGTTTTTCCTGCACCATTTACTCCTATAATCATCTCTACAAAAGGCTTTTCTTCGCTATGTTTAAAGTCTGCTTTGTATTGAAAAACAGAGATAAGTGAGTTAAAAGCCTGTATTTTGTTAATAGTCTCAGGCAGAGATTCTAAAAGTCTTTCTACTAAATCATAATTTACATCAGCTTCAAGTAAAATCTCTTCAAACTCATCTTTAGATATATTTTTATGTTTTTTGGGTGCAATACCTTTTATAGCTTTGGTTGTTTTATCTAATACTTTTTTAAATATACTAAACATTTTTATCCTTTTTTTATCTTATTTATAGCTTCTTTTATATCATATTCCATCATCTCTATAGGGACTATCCCTTCGTAATGAGTAAAATACTTTCCATTTACATATATTATAGTAAGAGGTATAGAGAAGTTTTTTGATAATTTTAAATCTTTGACTATTCTATCTGCAAAATTACTACTATCTTTGCTATTTGAGATAAAGTATTTTATCTTATGTTGTTTTATAAATGAGTCTAATTTATCTTTTTTCATATTATTTTTTAGTAATATGGTTGATATAAATATTTTTGAATTATACTCTTTTTGTAATATATTTAGATATGGTATTTCATGTATGCATGGTGTGCAAGATGCTGATAAAAAAGTTATTATAGAAATAGGCTTACTATTCTCTTTAAATAAGACTTTTTTATTTGAAGTATTTATGTGAAACTCTTCTCCTTTTGTATTTTTAAAAGTAAATATTTTGATTATAGGTTTTATATTTTTCATTTTAGTTTTTGTATTATTAGAATCTTTTTTATCTTCACAACTATTAAATATGAAGATGGATAGCAATAAAAAAGCTATAGATAGTTTATGCAATTGAGTACCTTTTGATATAATTTGAAAGTGATTATAGCAAAAGAGGATTAAGATGAGAAAAGATGATATAAAAACTAAATTTAGAAGAGATTGTTTAGGCTCATTAAAAAGAGTTTCTATTAAGCAATCCTATATAAAAGATAAATATATTTTAAGTAAATTGTATGAAGAGATAAAAAGAGATAACGCAAAAAATATAATGTTATATTTACCATTAAAAATGGAAGTAAATTTATATCCTCTTATAAAACAATTACGTAGAGAAAACAAGATACTTTATGTTCCATTTATGGAAGGTAAAAGTTTTAGATTGGTAAAATACAGATTACCATTGTATAAAAAACAGTTTGGTATAAAAGAACCAAAAAATTCAAAAAAATATAGAAAAAAACTTATAGATATAGCTATCGTACCCATAGTAGGAGTAGATATTACACTCAGACGTATTGGTTTTGGTAAAGGAATGTACGATAGATTTTTTGAAAAAAATATAAAAAATATAAAAAAAGTCGTTTTTGTGGCACGTAAATTATGTTATACCCAAAATATGATTACTAATCATTATGATATTAAAGCAGATATAATTATAACAGCCACATAACGTCCAAAGGACGTAGGTGTTATTAGAGATAGGATTTGGAGCAGTTATAGGTTTAGGATTGAGCTATGTATGGTTTAGAAATAGTCTTAGCAATAGATTTAAACATATAGAATTAGAAGCAAAGGCTAAAGCAAAAGCCATAGAGAGTGAAGCTGAATTATTTCTTAAAGAGGCTAAGGTTGAGATAAGAGAGCTTAAAATAGAAAATGAAACAAAGCTTCAGAAGAAGTTTACAGAGTTGGAAAAGCAAAAGCGTTCATATATTTTACAGCTTAAAGAACTTGAAGACCAAGAGGATAAAGTAAAACTTTTTGAGCAAAATATAGTTCAAAAAGAGAAAAATCTTCAACTCTTAGAAGATAAAAGAAAAGAAACTATTGATGATGCTATAGAAGTTATGCAAAATGTTGCATCTTTTACAAAAGAAGAAGCTAAAGCTTATATTTTAAATAAAGTAGAAGAACAAAGTCGTATAGATGTAGCCAATATAGTACGTAGATATGAGCAAGAGGCTAAAGTAGATGGTGAAAAAAAAGCCAATTATATTTTAGCTCAAGCTACTACTCGTTATGCAGGTGAGTTTGCAGGTGAGCGTCTTATAAATCTTATCAACCTTCCAAGTGATGAACATAAAGGACGTATCATCGGTAAAGAGGGAAGAAATATTAAAACTCTTGAGTTACTTTTAGGGGTAGATATATTAGTAGATGAGACACCTAAGGTTATCTTGGTAAGCTCTTTCAACCTATATAGAAGAGCTATAGCTACCAAAGTTATAGAGTTACTCATAGAAGATGGACGCATACATCCTGGACGCATAGAAGAGATACATAAAAAAGTAGAAGCTGATTTTGAGCAAAAGACATATGAAGAGGGAGAGAATATAGTTATAGATTTAGGTTTATATCCTATGGCTGATGAGTTGGTACGCTTGTTAGGTCGTATGAAGTATCGTGCATCTTATGGTCAAAATGCGTTGGTTCATACACTTGAAGTAGCTAAACTTGCACAGGTTATGGCTGCTGAGATGGGTGGAGATGAGAAGCTTGCTCTTCGTGCAGGGTTGTTACACGATATTGGTAAAGCTCTTACTCAAGATATGGGTGGTTCACATGTTGATATAGGTGTAGATTTATGTAAAAAATATAATGAGCATCCAACTGTTATAAATGCTATATTGGCTCACCATGGACACGAAGAGCCAGACTCAGTAGAGAGTGCTGCTGTATGTTCTGCCGATAAACTATCGGCTGCTAGACCAGGAGCAAGACATGAAGTTCTTGAGAGTTTTACAAAACGCGTAAAAGAGGTAGAGGAGATAGCTACTTCAAAACCTTATGTTACACAAGCTTATGCCATAAATGCAGGACGTGAGATACGTGTAATGGTAAATGCACAAAAAATGAGTGATAGCGAAGCTGTATTGTTAAGCAAAGAGATAGCCAAAGAGATAGAACAAAAAGTAAACTATCCTGGCAATATAAAGGTAAATGTCATAAGAGAAATTAGAGCAACTTCTTATGCAAAATAAAGTTATAATTTTAAAAAAGGATTGATATGTGTAAAGATATTGTTGCAAATGTAAAGATGGAAGAGTGTTACTCTGGATTGAGTCTCACATTTGATGGTAGTGAAATATTAAGAACAAAAATAGGTAATGCCATAGATAATGTAATAAAACATACTAAAATGACCCCTACAGTATTTGACAATTCTCAAAACCCTGAAAGTTCAAAACCAGCATTTTATATAGAGTTTTCAGATGAAGTACAAAGAGAGAGTGGTGACTTTTTTGAGTTGGTTCTAAAAGAGCTTAAGATAGATAAATGTATAAATGATGTTGTGTAAATCAAAATTTAAAGGATAGATATGTATAAAAAAATATTGGAGATTTTACTCTTTTTAGGAGTTATGACAAATGCAAATGCAAATGCAAATGCAAATCAAAAAGATACTATAGTAGTTCTTGAGACAAATGTAGGGAAAATAGAGCTTAAGATGTTCCCTAAGATAGCACCTTTGGCGGTAGAAAATTTTACTACACATGTAAAAAATGGGTACTATAATGGACTTATATTTCACAGAGTTATAAAAGGATTTATGATTCAAGGTGGAGACCCAACAGGTACAGGAAGAGGAGGGCAGTCTATCTGGCATAAAGAGTTTAAAGATGAGTTTTCACCTAAAGTACTTTTTGATAGACCTTTTTTATTAGCTATGGCAAATCATGGACCAAATACAAATGGGAGTCAATTTTTCATAACAACTGTACCAACACCACATCTTAATGGTGGATACACAATCTTCGGCGAAGTTGTCTCTGGACAAAAAGTGGTACGTAAGATAGAAAATGTATCGACAGGAAGAGCAGATAGACCACTCTTTGACCAAGTAATAAAAAAAGCATATATCAAATAGATGGATTTAGTAAAATTAAGACAAGAGCGTCAAAAATGGCTTACATGGAAAAATATTTTACCTTATCAGGAGGCTATTAAAAATTTACCTAGCCATAATGTTGAGGTAAAGATAGGCGATACTATAGAGATAGAGATTGCAAATCTTAGTGAGAAAGAGTCTAAACAGATAAGAGATAGTGCTATGCTTATGTCACCATGGCGTAAAGGACCTTTTTCTATCAACAATATCTTTATAGATGCTGAGTGGAAGAGTTATATTAAATATAATCTACTTGAACCATATTTTAATCTTGAAGATAAGATAGTTGGAGATATAGGTTGTAACAATGGCTACTATCTGTTTCGTATGCTTGAGCAAAAGCCTAAAAAACTTATAGGGTTTGATCCCTCTGCTATCTACTGCTCTCAATTTATGTTACTAAATCACTATATAAAATCAGATATTGTATATGAACTTTTAGGTGTAGAACATGTAGAGTTTTATGAACATAAGTTTGATACGCTCTTCTGCCTTGGTGTACTTTATCATAGGTCTGACCCAGTAGCTATGCTTAAGTCACTTTTTAAAGGACTCAATAAAGGTGGAGAGCTTATCTTAGATACATTTATGATAGATGGAGAAGATGAGATGTGTCTTACTCCTAAAGATAGATACTCAAAGATACCAAATATCTACTTTATTCCAACAATTCCAGCACTTCTTAACTGGTGTTATAGAGCTGGATTTGAAAGTGTTGAAGTCTTGGAAACAATGGTAACAGACTCTAATGAGCAAAGAAAAACAGAGTGGATAAATACACAAAGCTTAGAAGATTATCTTGATCCCAATGACAATAGTAAAACAGTTGAAGGGTATCCAGCACCTAAAAGAGTTTACATTAGGGCTATAAGATAATTTTGTAGTTTAAAATTCTATATGTATGATGCAGGGGGCATTATTGCCCTCTACCACCATTACGGCTATCACGTCCACCACCTGATCTTCCATTTCTTCCATTACGGTCTCCACCACCTGAACGTCCATTTCTACCATTACTATTATTAGAACGATTTCCACGGTATCCACCACCTCCACTACGTCTACGGTTACGACCACCACCACCGTTACCACGGTTTTGCATAGCACGTTCTATAAGAATTTCTATCTCTTCAAGTCCAAGACCAATATTGTCTTTACCTTTTACAGAGTTTTCATTTTGTATCATAGATGCTAAAAGATGAGCGATAGTTACGATATCTAAGTCATGTTGAAGTGTTTTTACAAGCTCTATAGCTTTGTCCGTTACCTTTGTCTCAGCTATCTTAGCGATAAGCTCATCAGCACGGTTATTTTGTACTTCCATACGTGTAGGAATAACTTGAGTAGTCATCTTTGTACCCACATCTTTTTCTATACGTTTGATGGTACGTAACTCATTTGGACTTACAAGAGTTATGGCTTCACCAGATTTACCACCACGACCAGTACGACCAATACGGTGTACATAAGATTCAGAATCAAAAGGAATATGGTAGTTAAATACGTGTGTAACATCATTTACATCAAGTCCACGAGCAGCAACATCTGTAGCGATAAAGATATCAATCCCACCTTGTTTAAATGCACGAATTGTTACTTCTCTTTGTTTTTGCTCCATATCACCATGAAGTCCAGATACTTTAAATCCTTGAGCAGTCATATGTGCTACGAGTCTATCTACCTCTTTTTTCATACGACAGAAGATAATACATTTTTCAGGGTTTTTATAGTCAATAAGTCTTACTAAAGCATCATCTCTTTCTCTATCTTGTACTACATAGTATAGTTGTGTAATCTTTGTATTTGTTTTTTCTGATTTGGTAATAGAGACAGTTTTAGGATTTTTTAAAATTTGCTCTGCAAGTTTACGAATGGCATTTGGCATTGTTGCAGAAAAAAGAAGTGTTTGACGCTCTTTTGGTAGGAATGTAAAGATATTTTTGATCTCATCAAGAAAACCCATATCTAGCATTTCATCTGCCTCATCAAGCACTACAAATTGTGGATTGATTTTTATTTTACCTGACATAAGAAGGTCTTGAAGTCTCCCTGGAGTTGCTACAACAATAGATGCTTGTTTTATACGCTCTATCTGTTTACCATAAGGAGTACCACCATAAACTGTAGCAGTCTTAAGACCAGATAGTTTACCAAAACGAAAAAGTTCATCAGAAACTTGCATAGCAAGTTCACGTGTAGGAACTATAACAAGTCCTTCTACACTTCCATCACCTTTCATCATAGACATCATTGGTAGACCAAAAGCAGCAGTTTTACCTGTACCTGTTTGAGCTTGTGCAACCATATCGTGACCTTCAAGTACTAAAGGAATAGCATCTTTTTGTACTGGTGATGGCTCTGTAAATCCAGCCTCTGTTACGGCTGCTTGTATTGTATCTTTTAAGTTAAAATCTGAAAATTTCATAGTTGTATATCTTTGTGTTAAATTTTTCGGTGTTGTTATTGTCTTGTATGTTTATAGTTAGAAACTATGGTATCAAGAGGTTTAGAACCCTATTTTATGCAAATTGATACCAAACTTTTAACCCTATAGGGTTATTACACGCATTGGCGTGGAGATAAGGAGACTTTTAGTCTCTCGTAAAAGGAGTTTAGTACTCTCTTGCAGAAAAGTTCGAAATTATAGCGAAATAAATTAGATAAAGATAGTTTTATTTAAAATAATTATATATTTCCTTTTAAAAAATACTTAAATATCTGACTAACTAACTCTATACGTTCTATAAAACTTTTCTTAGATGCACGTTCATTTATGGTGTGATCACCATCACCATAAGGTCCCCAACCATCAAGAGTAGCAACTCCTTGTGAAGATATGATATTGGCATCACTTACTCCACCTCTCTTTTCTGTAGGAAGAGTTATATGACATAAAGCATTGATGTGTTCTATGAAAATCTCTTGTTGCTTAGATGGTTGCATAACATCTCTTTGTATGCCACCACTAAGTGTTGAAGTTGTACCATTCACGTAGTTATGAGCTACTATCTCATCTATGTCTTTTAGAACTCTATCACGTTCATCTGTAGTTGTGTAGCGTAGTTCAAATGTAAGATGAGCATTAGGCGAGATGGTATTGGCTCCTATGCCTCCTTCTATCTTACCTACATTTACAGTAGTCTGTTTATCTAAGTTGGTTAGCGATACAAGAGCCATAAGTTTTTTGGAGGCTTCAAGATTGGCATCTGCTCCTGCTGTATAATGGTTACCTGCATGAGATGCTTTACCTTTTATATCTATAAAAAATGTACCAACACCTTTTCTTCCAATGACCACTTCATCATTGACTCCTGCTGCTTCAAATACCATACAGTAGTCATAATCTTTTGCTATCTTTTTAGATAGATATTTAGAGTCATCACTCCCTGTCTCTTCATCGCTTACTAGTAAAAAATCTATGTTATAAATATCACCAAATTTTGCTTTGGCATTTCGTAATGCTTGTAGTGCAACATAGTTCCCACCTTTCATATCACAAACTCCTGCACCATATATCCACTCTTTATCTTCTCTAAACTCTTCAAAAGTATCTGGTGGAAATACAGTATCTAGGTGACCAAGAAGTAGAAGCTTTTTACCATCTTTACTTTTAGATTTAAAATGTAAGTGATTACCTATATCTTCTCTATGATGTACCTCTACTATATACCCTAACTCCTCTAACCACTTTGTAAAGATTTCCCCATTTTTATCTACACCTATTTTATTTTTTGTCCATGAGTTTATCTCTATAATGCTCTTTAGCTCATCAAAATTGTTCATAATGTCACACTCTCTTTATTTATAAGTTTAATTTTTATTTATATATGATTATTTTAGTAAAAAAGTGTAGAATTGGAGATTAAACTTATGACTTGGAGGAACAATATGGACAGAAAAATAGGTATATGGCTTTATGGTAACAGTGGTGGAGACAAGATTCAAAAGAAGATTGTTAAAAATCTAAGAGAGCGAGGTATAGATAGTGTAACAGATATAAATCTACGTAATGCCATAGCAAAAAAGGGGCATATCTATCATAAAGGCTTAAAGGTAGATGAGCTTGATCTGTTCTTTTCCTATAATGCTGGGGAGCAGACTCAGTATCAGACTTTTTTATATCAAGCACTAAATCGTGCTATACCTATGATAAATAGTTATGATGCTTTTGCTCTTACTGAAGATAAGTTTCAGACCTCTTTTTTGCTTCAACAAAATGGCATAGCAACACCAGAGTTTCAGCTTTGTCATAGAGACAATACCAAACAGTTAGAGAAGATTATGAATAAATGGTCTAAAATGGTATATAAACCAACAGATGGTTGGGGTGGAGTAGGTCTAACCAAGATAGAAAATCAAGCAACACTTGATATGTTATTGCCATTTTTAAATCAGATGGATTTACGTTTTTTCTATGTAGAGAAGTTTGTAAAGTATGACAATACAGACTTTAGAGTAGATATAGTAGATGGTAAGTTTGTATCTTGTTATGGGCGTAAGGCATCAAAATCGGATTGGCGTACCAATGTTACAAGTGGTGGTTCTGTATTTTTACGTGAGCCAGATGATGAGGTTATAGCCATAGCTAAAAAAGCAGCTAAAGTTTGTGGTACAGATATAGCAGGGGTTGACATCATTTATGACTTAGAGAGAGAAGAGTATGTGGTACTTGAAGTAAATGGTATCCCTGCATTTGCTACACCAGAACAAGAGAAGATGGGACTTGATTTCAATAAAAAGAAGATTGATTTAATAGTCGATATGATAGATAGAAAAACAAAACAATAAAAGGAGACAATATGGCAAAGAGTAAAAAAGAAGATAAATTACCAAAGATAGGTATGCTATACCTTGACCACGTTTTAAGATTTTTTGACAAATCAAACTTTAGAGGGTGGCCAGATAAGATTGAAACAGTAATCTACCACTGGAAAAATGATAAAGATAGATTTGTAAAAGAGGTTAGACGTAAAAAGATAGATATATTGATAGGAAATATCCCTGCAACTGCTTATGAGACATTTAGAGAGATAGCTCGTGAGCTTCCTAATGTACAGTTTATACCATCTATGGATACACAATTTTCAAATAAATCTAAAGAGAATGTAACACGTTTTGCATGGAAGTATGATATACCTATTCCAAAAACATATATATTTTATGATCAAGAGAAAGCATCTAAATTCATAGACAAGACAGAGTTCCCTAAGATTATCAAAAAATCTTATGGTCCATCTAACTATGGTGGCTATTTTGTACATAAAGTTGATTCTGCTCAAGAGGCTCATAATCTTTTAGCTCAAAAGAAGTATCACCCAGCATATTTTCAAGACTTTGTTCCAATGTCTGCTGATGTACGTGTAATGCTTATAGGACATAAACCAGTTTGTGCATTTTGGAGACGTCCACCAGAAGGTGAGTGGCTAACTAACACCTCTCAAGGTGGAAGTATGGACTATATGGACGTGCCTAAAGAGCTTCTTGATCTTGCTGTACAAGTGTCTAAATCTGCAAATGCTGAGTATTGGGCATGTGATGTAGCTGTAGGTGAAGATGGTAAATATCGTATATTGGAGTGTGCTACTGCATTTGCAGCATTCCCATACATTAGAGACTGGATAGGTCAATACTTAATGTGGAAGTTCTCAAATGGTAGATTTGCTAAGCCAAATATCCCTCTATATAATTGGGAAGAGCTTGGTAAAATGGATTCATCTGTACTAAGAACACTTCGTTACATAACTTTTGGAAGATATACACCTAGTTATGATGGTGCATATTTTTTAGATAAAAAAACTAAAGAGACCAAAGATGGCGAATTGTATTTGCATGAGCTAGATGCTCTTTATCCAATGTTACTTACAAAAGATAGAACTTCAGAAGAGTGGTCAAGTGAGAAGTGGAACTTTCAAGATAACTATGGACATAGTGTAAGAAAAGTTCATACAAAATCAAATCCTAAAGATACCTATGATGAGGTTGGTAGTGATGAGAGTGAAGAGTCGGTTATTGAGATTACTCAAGAGCATATAAAAGAGGTATTTACATCTGTTAAGGGTATTGGCAATAAAAAAGTAAAAGAGATACTTAACAAGATAGATGATAATGAAGTTATCCAAAGATTGGAAGAGAGACCAGAGGAGTTTTTAAAAGATTTTTCATGGTTTAAGAAAAAGATGCTTAAAGAGCTAGATAAAGCATGGCAAGCATTTAAAAATAGATTACAATAATATAAATGTGGTGGTGTTTTAAACACCCCACAAACTTACCCTACAGAAAATTTGCTATAATTTCAAAAATTCCATATAAAGATTATTATCAATGAAAAACCAATATATGTCTTATGATGAAAGTTTAAACTTTCTATATGAGATGGAAAAATCGTATCCTAGCCTTATAAAGATAGAGAAGATAGGTACAACTTACGAGGGACGAGATATAGTCCTTGC
Source organism: Sulfurovum sp. (assembly GCA_027045015.1). Classification (GTDB taxonomy): domain Bacteria; phylum Campylobacterota; class Campylobacteria; order Campylobacterales; family Sulfurovaceae; genus Sulfurovum. The sequence goes on along the minus strand of JALUBF010000032.1, from coordinate 33,834 downwards.
CAAGATAAGTAAAGATGTCGAGCGAGCTGATGAAAAACCGGCTATGCTATTTACTGGAAGTATCCATGCACGTGAATGGGTAGGGCATGAGTTGGCACTTAAATTTATTAGTGATGTAGCTAAAAATCAAGATGTAGATCCAGTTTTGGAGAGATCACTTAGTAGATCTACTATCTATATGGTACCTTGTTTAAATCCTGATGGATATGAATACTCTCGTAAACATTTTTCATTTTGGCGTAAAAATAGACGTAAAAACCATGATGGTACTATAGGAGTTGATCTCAATCGTAACTTCTCTGTTGGGTTTATAAAAAATTCAAATACATCATCTAATGTATATGGAGGAGAAGAACCATTTTCAGAAGCAGAGACTAGAGCCATAAAAGAGTTTGTTGATGCTCATGAAAATATCACTATAGCATTTGATTATCACTCTCAGGGAAATGTATTTTTTCCTGCTCATAAATTTATGCATGAAGCAGAGATAGATGGTACAGATATGAATGTTCTTTGTGCCAATATGAATGATGAGTTTGCAAAAGTGACTGGACGCAAATATGGAATACACAGAGGTAAGCCACCAGCAGGACTCATAAGTGGTTCTGGACGTGAATACTACTACTCAAAAGGTATCATAGCTATAGTTGCTGAGGTAGGAACTAAAAATATACCTGATTATATGAAAAGTATGTCAGGAAGTATAGATGAAAATATACCAGCACTTAAGTATGCTTTCTCTGAGGTTATTAACTACTCTTCAGTAGCACCAAAACGTGTAGATGATTTTACTATAGATAGTAGAGATGCTACATCTGTGACACTTAGTTGGAAGTATGAAGTACGTAATGATATATATTTTGAGATATATAGAAGTACTAACGATAAAGATGCCTGTAATGAGCGTACAATGGTTGGTATAGTTGGAGAGCAAACTTTTACAGATAGAGACTTAAATTCATCTACAAACTATCACTATACTATACGGGCAGTCAATAAGACAACTGGTTACAAATCTCCTTTTGCACCAGTAGTTAAAGTGCGTACATGGCTTGAAGATGATGAGTTTTTTAAACTTATATTTGCAAATAAATCAGGTACAGGATATGTTGGAGAGTACACACAAGAGCAGAATCGTTCACATTTTGGACTCAATTCACTATTTGTAGGTATCAATAAATCTCGTGGTATCTGTGATGCTGTAATGAGCTTTGATCTTGAGAGCATACCAGAAAATGCCATTATTAAATCGGCTCGTTTTTACATTTACCCTATGAATCGTGTAGGTGCAAAGATAGAGAAATTTGGAGAGTGGAACCTATCTTTACTTGATCAAGAGAGTTTCAGTGAAGTTACAGACTTTAATGAAGTAGAGAATGCAAATAGTAAAGGTGTTATAGGACGTGCTATACAGTCTAGTAATCTAACTCAAGGTATCTGGAATCATTGGAGTTTCTCTAAGCATGAGTGTGAACTTCTGCAAGATGAGATAAATAGAGGCAAGGTTGTATTTAGACTTGATGGTCCTAAAAACTTACCTGATGGGGAAGATTCACAATTGATGCAGTTTGATATAGGTTATGGTAAGTTTGGTGGTGGTATCCACTATAGACCTATACTTGATATCAAATATACACTTGAGAATGAGAAGATAAAACTTACAACATCTTCAACATCTACTATATCTGTAGATATGGTAGAAGATGGACTTAAATCAGGATTTGACAAAAATGGGAAAAGAGTCTATGGATATTTGGATTTTGATTTGGCAGAATTACCAGACTCTAAAACCAATATGATAACTCAATGTGCATTACGCATACGTAATAACAATACTTTTAAGAGTAAATCAGATGTACACTACTATGTTGAGTTGGTAGAACTTGATGAAGTTGGTACTTATGACGATATTGAAAATCGTGAAAAGATAGAGTATATTGGTTATGAAGTAGCAGAAAATGATTTATCAAAAAAAGAGTATCAATACTTTAAGTTTGATACACTCTCTAAGAGAGTATTGGATGAGATGTATCAAGAGGGTAAAAAGTTAAAACTTGTTATAAAACCTACATCATCACTAGGTATGAAAAATAGGATAGTTCAGTGGAACACTGATGTAGAACTAGTTATTAAATATATCCATAAAAGAAGAGAGCTTACAGCTAAAGTGGAAAATCTTAAGATAACAAAAGAGAATAAGATGATAAAACTCTCTTGGGATAAAGTAGATGATGAAGAGATAAAAGGCTACTATGTTGTAAGAAATAGCTTTCATATACCAAATCATTTTATGGACGGTGTAAAGATATATGGAGGTAAAGATACATATACATATGATAACTTTGCCTCATTTGATAAGAAGAAGTTTTATGCAGTATTTGCATATGATGATGTACCAAACTTCTCCAAATCTGCTACTGTTGTATATCACCCTTTAGAGAAATATTAATCTAAAGGTCTATACACTCTGACATTTTTTGCATCTTCAGCATCTCTTAGATACTGAGCGTGCAATTGTGACATTATCCCTTTTTCACAATATAATAGATACTCTCTATCTTGTGGTAGTTTTTTAAATTCAGATTTGAGTTTGTGAAATGGTATCTTGATACTTTTACATGAAGTTTCTATACACTCATCTTCTGCACGTATATCTATAACTACATATTCATCATTAAGTTCATTTACTACCTCTATGGCTGTATTGTTTGTAACATCATCTAGTATCTCATCTACATAGATGTGTTGAGCATCTTCAACAGCTTTATCCAATACACTATAATCAAAATGTTTTGCTTCACGCTCCATACGTTTGTATGAGCCATGAGTTATTGGATTTTTAGAGATTACTCCACAATACTCAGGCATACTCTCTGCAAAGCGACGAGTACCTATCTTGTTGGCTATGTCTATTATCTCAGGTTTATTCATAGTAGATAGTGGACGCAAAACAAGTTTAGTAGTTACTTGGTCAATAAGTGCTAAGTTACGAAGAGTTTGGCTACTTACTTGTGCTACAGATTCACCAGTAAGAAGAGCATCTATACCCATATTGTTGGCTATCTTTTCAGATGCAAGAAGCATAAGACGTTTAAGCGTTACACCCATATATGTGTTGTGGGTAGAGCGAAAGATCTCAGTTAGTACATCATCAAAAGGTACAGAGATAAACTTTACTCTATGTGAAGAGCCAAATTTGCTCCAAAGATAAAGAGCTACCTGTTTTACACCTATCTCATGTGCTATACCACCAAGATTGAAGAAGATAAAATGGGTTTTAAGTCCACGTTTCATAGTAAGATAAGATGCAACCGTAGAGTCAAATCCTCCAGACATCAAAGAGAGTATATCTCCTTGTGTACCTATGGGAAATCCAGAAAGCCCTATGTATTTATGAGTAATGATATTTAGTTGATTGTTTATTAACTCTATGCGAATTGTTACTTCTGGATTGTGCAGATCAACGCCATTACTAGGGTATGTAGCTAACATATATCCACCTACAGTTTGCTCTAGTTGGGTTGAACGAAACTCATGAGTACCAGAACGCTTTGCCCGTACTACAAATGTTTTACCATCTATCTCTTTATGCATAATTTCACCAACTTTGACTTTTATCTCATCAAGTGTGTTTATCTTGTCAAACTGTAAGGCTTCAAGAACCTGCTCAATACCAGAGGTATTTAACAAAAGCTCTCTAACCTCTACTACAAACTCTATGGGTGTTACTACCTCTATCTTGTCAGAGAATTTTCGTACATTTATATCTTCACTAAAAATTTCTAACATTTTTAGTAAGTTGTTGTAGAGTTGTCCAACCATTTGACGTTTAGCTGATGAACCCTTTACCATAATTTCAGGAAAGAGTTTTAGTATGAATTTTTGTGTTTCTATAATGTTAGTTTCCACTAGATATAACCTTCAATTTTATTGACTAGAATTATAGCATAAGAGTTAAATTAAAATATTTTGTTTAATTAAAGTTTGAGTTAATATTAATTAGTGTAAACTTTTACATACTATTTAATATTATGAGGAGATATAGAATGAAAAGAATTTCATTATTTTTTGTATTGTTTGGACTTTTACATGCCAAACAACCAATTAAAACAGTTCAAGATGAGATAGGTATGAACGCTGGAGTCGCATCTATCAACAATAAAGATAGTTTGTATTTTAAAAATGCAGATATTGGGTTTACTTATCAGTTTAATGGTTCAGTAATACATCCAAGAGTTGATATTGATTATATCAAAATTAATGATCATAATAATGTTCATTATCTACTTAAAGGTTCTATCAACGGTGTTTATGAATACGATACAGGTACAGTATTTACACCATATATGTTAGGTGGTGGTGGTTATGAAGGTGTAGGTGGTGATATAAAAAATCTTTTTGATAATAACTTTTTTGTACAAGGTGGAGTAGGACTATCTTATAAACTTGCTGATGGAATTAAGGCTAAAACAGAAGGTAAAATGTTACAAATTGTTGGAGGTAAAAATGGTCAAGAGAATGAGTTTATCTTAACTATGGGTGTAACTGCACCCCTAAATTTATTTGAAAAAGATAAGAATGAATGTCCTATTAAGATAAGTGCTCCTGATGAAGATAGAGATGGTGTTAGAGACTCTATAGACCAATGTCCAGATACACCATGTTACTTTACTGTAGATAGTTCAGGTTGTCCACTTCTTGCTACATTGAGACTACACTTTGATGTAGATAAATATACTATACATCCTGACTCTATACCAAAAGTTGAAAATTTTGCAGAATTTTTGTTGAAAAATAAAGGTACTAAAGTAGAGATTACAGGTTATACAGATAGTGATGGAACTGAAGCTTACAATATGATACTTTCTGAAAATCGTGCAAAAGCAGTAGTAGATAAACTAATAAGTTTTGGAGTAAGTCCATACAGATTATCATCTAAAGGTATGGGTGAAAGTATGCCTGTTGCATCAAATGCTACAGCTTTAGGTAAAAGTCTCAATAGAAGAATAGAAGCTAAACTTATATATCCAAAAAATAGAAAAGGAATGAATAATGATAACTAAGATAACAATAACAGCACTCATAGTAGCATTTATGCTATCTTTAAATGGGTGTGGAGGTAATAGAGAGGGAAGGATAATTAATGTTAATCATACTATTGATACTGACCATGATGGACTTACAGATTATGAGGAAAATAATACATTCCATACTGATCCATATAACCCAGATACAGATGGTGATGGTATAAAAGATGGTGATAGCCAAGAAGTTGATAGTGATGGTAATTATACAGGGTTAAAATCTTGTCTTCCTCATCAAGACCCTGGATATCGTGACTATAATAACTCAAATAAAATTTGGCAAGAAGATAATTGTGATGCAGATGACTACTTAAATGGAACAGAAGATAATGTATCTCTTACTCCAAATAATTATCTAAGTGATCCATATGATGCAAATGATGCTTGTTTTACTTTTGGGGATAAAAATAGTACATATTGTGAAGTGCATGCTGATGATAATAGAACTTGGTTAGATAGAAGTCTCGGTTCAAAAAAAGTTTGTGAAAGTAGAATAGATAGCGATTGTTATGGAAATTATTATCAATGGGGTAGAGGTACTGATGGCCATGAAAAACCTAATAGTTCTGTAGATGATGTAAATCCACATAGTTGGCCATATGGAACACCTATATATGAAAGTGCTACATCAGGAACATATGATTGGTTAACTAAAAATGGAAATGAAAAAGAGTCAGGATATGTATCTGAAAGAATAAAATTTTGGAATAATGATGATAATGCTACTAAATATATGGTTTGTCCAAAAGGTTGGAGAGTTCCTACTATTGATGAATTGGATAAAATGAGTAAAATTTATAATATTAGTGATAGAGAGACAGCATTTGAATCGGATTTAAAGATAGGATCAGCTGGTGATCGTACAAATACTGGAGGTTTAGATGGTCAAGATGAATTTGCTTATCTATGGTCAGATACTAATACTAGTGGTGATCATTCAGCATTATATTCTTATACTAAAAATGATGCTAAAGAAAGTAATGGTACATATAGAGCAACAGGTGCTTCTATTAGATGTATTAAAAAACAAACTAAATAGCACTCTCTTCTTGCGTAGTTCCTACATAATATAGTAGGAACTACAAATAATGGCTACTTTTATTTTTAAATAAGCTTGATTTTGTTATAAATACGTTAATAAATATAAAGAGCATAAAAACTTTAAGTTTTAACTTTTTTGGATTGGAAAAGAATGAGAATATTAACAGTTGGTTTTTCTGACGAATATGTAAAAGAGCTTGAAAAAGAGTTAGAGAAATATTTTATCTGTATTGTAGATAATGCAAAAGATATGTACGATGCTACTAACTTTACAGACTTTAGACACTATGAACTTGTTATTATCGTAGATGAGGGTATAAAATTTTCTTTAGAGCGTTATGTAAATGAGGTTAAAAAGAAGAAGAGTGAGACTAAGATTATTATCTTATCTCAAGATCTTAAGGCACAAGCATCTTTTTTCGATCTAGGTGTAGATGATGTTGTCTATCAACATAGCAGATATCCCGATTTGGTAGCTGCAAGAGTTTTATCAAATATGCGTCATCTTTTTGGTACTCATGTCAATATAGAAAAATTGGTAATAGACATTGCCAACAAAAAAATAGAGTATGATGATAAGATAGTCTCTTTAAATGGTAAGACATTTGATATCTTAGCTTATCTTGCTTTGCGTAAACAAAGGGTGTTTTCTAAAGATGAGATTATCAATGCTCTTTGGGAAGAGCCAGAGTATGTGAGTGACAATACTGTAGAAGTAGCCATCAATCAGATACGTAAACGTCTTAAGAGTATTTTAGGATTTCAAGTTATACATACAGTAAGACGTAGAGGCTATAAATTTTCTTACTAAGAGGTGTTATAGACCTCTTTTTACCTCTTCTATCCAGTAAGGTAGTACACTTTGTTCTGTTTTTAGTGTTGTTTTACTACCATGTCCAGGGTAGATAGTATAATCCTCTTTAATCTTCATAGCTTTTTTTAAACTCTCTAACATCAACTCACCTGAAGAGAATGGAAAGTCCCATCTTCCTATACTCCTTTGAAATAGAAAATCTCCAGAGAACCATACATCTTCTATCTGTATAATACTACAACCCATGGTATGTCCTGCAAAGTTTCTATAGTAAACTTCTATACCATCTATATCTAGTAGTTCATCTCCTTCTATCTCATAGTCAACTTGACTTGGTGGTGTAGGTTGCCCAAGTGGACATTTTTGTAACATAAAAGCATCATCTTTGGGACAGTATATGGGTACTTGAAGTATCTCTTTTAGCTCTTTGTTTGACCATACATGGTCGTAGTGACCGTGAGTATTTAGTATGGCTACAGGGTTTGTGATATTCTCTAGTACCCAGTTGGTAGCGTCCACCCCTGGGTCAATAATAATATCTTTTTTATCTATAGTAACTATGTAGCAGTTAGTTTGTGTTATTCCCATAGGCTCTATTTTAATTTGCATCGGTTATAATCCTTATTATGAATATATATAAAATGTTAGAAGAAGCCATAATCAGCAATGATATAGAGATCAAAGATAGAGTTACAGCAGAGTGTTTGGAGTATTGTAACCAAAATGAGGTTAGTCTTGAGAATGATTTTGTACCTAAGGTATTTGTAAAACCATCTTATGCAAATAGGTGCAATATAGTCAATCCAAGAGAGCTTCCATCTCGTAAAGATTTTGAGACCAAAGAGGGGTTGGCTACATTAGTTCATGCCATAATCCACATTGAGTACTCAGCCATAGACTTGGCACTTGATGCAGTTTATCATTTTGTAGATATGCCAATGGAGTATAAGATAGATTGGTTAGTGGTAGCTAAAGATGAGATACGTCACTTTAAGATGCTATATGAGATACTAGAAGAACTTGGGTATGAGTATGGTGATTTTCCTGTACATTGTGGACTTTTTGATGCATCTATGAATACAGCTAACTCTGTACTAGAGCGTATGGCAGTTGTCCCTCGTTACTATGAGGCGAGTGGATTGGATGTAAATCCTCAGATTATTAAGAAACTTGAAAATAGACATAAATACCCTATGGTTAAAAAGCTCATAGATGCTCTTGGTGTTATCTATAAGGAAGAGATAGAGCATGTTCAAAAAGGTGATAGGTGGTTTAAGTATCTTTGCAAAAGAGATGGTTTAGATGAAGATATATATTTTGATATTTTAAAAGAGTATGAGATAATGCATAAACATAGACCACATCTAAATGTGGAGGCACGAAAAGAGGCAGGATTTAGTTGTAGTGAGATTAAAAAACTTGGTGCAAAGGAGTGTATTTGAGAAACTTTTTTGAGCAGATGTTTTTCGCTCCCAAGTGGTACCATTATCTACCTATAGCATTTCTTTCTCCACTTTCAGTTATCTATGGTAGTTTTATGTTTATTCGCAGAGTGACAACTCCTAAAACAAGATACCCCGTTCCCATCATATCTGTAGGCAATCTACAAGTGGGGGGTTCTGGTAAAACACCATTTATCATAGCTTTGGCATCTTACTATAAAGATGTAACCATTATCTCAAGAGGATATGGACGAAAAAGTAGTGGTTTGGTAGTGGTAAGTTCCAATGGTAAATTAGTTACAGATGTAAAAATGAGTGGTGATGAACCTATGCTTATGGCAGAAGCCCTACCAAATGCCTCAGTTATAGTTAGTGAGAAAAGAGAGACAGCTATAGAGTTAGCCATAAAAAATGGTGCTAATCTCATACTCTTAGATGATGGATTCAATCGTGTAAACATAGAGAAGTATGAGATACTACTAGAGCCTCAAAATATGCCAAATATATTACCTTTTCCTGCTGGTCCATTAAGAGAGTTTTACCCTACAAAGAGGTTTGCCAATGTTGTTTTAAAAGAGGGGAGGGAGTTTAAACGCATAGTCTCTTTTGAAAAAGTATCTAAAAGTATGTTACTTGTTACTGCTATCTCAAATCCAAAAAGATTAGATGCTTTTTTGCCAAAAGTAGGTGTAGTTGGTAAAGTATATCTTGAAGACCATGCATACTTTGATGAAGAGCAGATAAAAAAACAGATGCACACTTATGGAGCAACTACACTTTTAGTTACACAAAAAGATGCAGTAAAAATGAAAGATTTTAGCCTACCTATAGTAGTAATGGAGTTAAAAATAGAGATAGATAAACAACTATTGAAAGATATAGATAGCTATATGTTATAATCTCATATTTAAAATGAAAGTTGATTTATGCAAAATAAGATAGATATTGTAAAGACACTACTAGATGCGTTACCATACATTAAACGATTTAGTAATGAGAAGATAGTTATAAAGTATGGTGGCTCAGCACAAACATCAGAGATGCTTAAAGAGCAGTTTGCACAAGATATAGTTCTTTTGCATCTTGTAGGTATGAAGCCTATCGTAGTACATGGTGGTGGTAAGAGTATTACTGATTTACTTGCAAATCTTGGTGTAGATACTAAGTTTGTAGATGGTCAAAGAGTAACAACAAAAGAGGTAATGCGTATAGCAGAGATGGTTCTCTCTGGACATATCAATAAAGAGATAGTATCTCTATTGGACAATCATGGAAGTAAAGCCATAGGTATATCTGGAAAAGATGGTGGTTTTTTAAAAGGTATAGCAAAAGATTTTGAAAATTTTGGATATACAGGAAAGATAGAAGAGGTAAATCCTGAGATAGTAAACAATATTATATCAGATGGTGCTATCCCAGTTATAGCTCCTATAGCAGGTAGTTCTACTCTTGGTCACCCTGGTTTTAACATTAATGCAGACTTAGCAGCATCTAAAATAGCAGTAGCTATGGAGGCTAGAAAGGTACTCTTCTTAACAGATACTGCTGGTGTACTAGATAAAGATATGAAACTTATCACAAATCTAAGCATAGAAAAAACAGAAGCATTAAAAGAAGATGGAACCATCAAAGGTGGAATGGTACCTAAAGTAGATGCATGTATAGAGGCACTTCGAGGTGGAGTTAAAAAGGCTCATATAATTGATGGAAGAGTAGAACACTCACTACTTTTAGAGATACTTACAAGTTCTGGAGTAGGAACTTGTATAGAATTATAGAAAATTGTCATAGAAATGTTTTACTTTAAGGTTTATACAGATATAATTCTTCCATACAGTAACCCTGTATTGAAAAAGCCAAGCTCATTGCGAAGTGGGTACGGAAAGTCCATGGATCTCTCGTAGAAAGCCGGACTACCAATAGAGAGTTAACTTCTATCTTAAGAAGATTGCTTCTATTAGTTAAGTATGTTAGTGTTTATCTATTCTTTGTAATAGTTGACATTCTTTTCCCTAAAAACATTCTTCTACTCCTTTTAGGATAGATAGATACTAGCTACTTAATCTTCTCAAAATTAAATCACTATTACCTATACTTAATATACTTAGTTTTTTTGGTTATAATATGCTTATAAAAGATAAAATAGGAATTTATATGCAATTTATAGAGACTCGTGGGAATGATGGATTAAATCCTTCATCTGTAGAATTTTCAGAAGCGATACTTAGCCCAAGTGCAAGTTTTGGAGGACTTTATGTTCCTAAAGAGTTGCCAAATTTAGACAGTAGTTTTTTAGAAAGACACCTTGGTAGTTACTATAAGAGTTTGGCATTGGACTTTTTAGAGCAGTTTGGTATAGATATAGAAAAAGAGGTATTGGAGTCTGCACTCGATAGATATGATGCTTTTGATGATCCTTCAAATCCTGTACCACTATCTAAGATAGAGGAGGATTGTTTTGTATCAGAACTAT
>JALUBF010000032.1:0-22880 GCA_027045015.1 Sulfurovum sp. | reverse complement strand
CAGTTTGGTATAGATATAGAAAAAGAGGTATTGGAGTCTGCACTCGATAGATATGATGCTTTTGATGATCCTTCAAATCCTGTACCACTATCTAAGATAGAGGAGGATTGTTTTGTATCAGAACTATATCATGGTCCTACTCGTGCATTTAAAGATATGGCTCTTCAACCTTTTGGTTATGTGCTTTCAAAGTTGGCACAAAAAAGAGGTGAACACTACCTTATAATGGCAGCAACATCTGGAGATACAGGTCCAGCAACTCTTGAGACATTTAAAAATCAAGAGGGTGTTCAGGTGGCTTGTCTATACCCAGATGGAGGAACATCAGATGTTCAAAGACTTCAAATGGTTACAGAAGATGCTAAAAATCTTAAAGTTATTGGAGTAGAGGGTAATTTTGATGATACTCAAAATACTTTAAAAGAGCTACTTGCATCAGAAGAGTTTAAGTCTGAACTTAAAGAGAAAAATATCAAACTATCAGCAGCAAATTCTGTAAATTTTGGACGTATTATATTTCAGATTATCTACCATATACACTCATATTTGGAGCTTGTTAGAAAAGATGAGATTAAGATGGGTGAAAAAATTTATCTAGTAGTACCATCTGGAAACTTTGGTAATGCTCTTGGTGCATACTATGCTAAAAAAGCAGGATTACCTATAGAGAAGATACTTATCTCTTCAAATATAAACAATATCTTAACTGACTGGATAAACAAAGGAGAGTATGATCTAACAACACGTACTCTCATTCAGACAGAATCCCCTGCGATGGATATATTGAAGTCATCAAATGTTGAACGTATAATGTTCGATAAGTTTGGAGCAGAGCGTACTAAAGAGCTTATGGACTCTTTAGCCAATAATGGTAAGTATACATTAACCAAAGATGAATTGGCTCTTTTACGAGAAGATTTTGATGCATCTTTTTCAGATGATACTGAATGTGAAGCAGTAGTTGGTAAGTATGCTAAAAATGGTTATATTATGGATCCTCATACTGCTACTTGTATGAGAGCATACGATACTTTAAGAGATAAGCCACTTAAAACAGTCGTTTACTCTACAGCAGAGTGGACAAAGTTCTCTCCAGCAGTATCAAGAGCCATAGGAGATGAGGTAGAAGATGATATAGAAGCACTTAAATTGATAAGTGCTAAGATAAACGCAACTGTTCCAGCTATGATAGAGAAACTATTTATTAAACCAATAGTCCATACAGTTGTAGTAAAAAAAGATGATATAAAAGGAGAGATGTTAAACTTTTTATAGGTTTAACATCTTTATTTATTTGCAAAAGATATTTTTTAATCTACTTTTTTTATTGTTTTCTTTAGAGTATGGGTACTCTAAAGATATTGTTGATTGTAACTCTTTAACTCATGGGCTTAATGAGTGTAACCCATACAGTTTTAAATTTTTAAAAACTAAAGATATAAAATATATAGATGATAAGAAAAAACCAATTGTCTCAAAAACTCTACCTACTCCAAAACCCATTCATATCAAAATATTTTCTGTTCAGGATATAATAAATAAATATATAAAATATACAAAAATTGAAGATAGTTTAAGGTTTAATGGTGAATTATATAAAGAAACATATACAAATATAGTAAAGCCATCTTATGGTCTATATTGTGTTAGTAAGGGAGATATACTTGGTCGTATAGCTAACAAGTTTGATGTATCTATGAATGATATATGTAAGATAAATAAGTTAGATGATAATTCTACTATAAAAGTAGGAGAAAAGATAAAAATACCAAAGAGTCAAGATATGGTAGATGCTATAGTATCAGGAAAGTATAAAGTAAAAAAAGGTGATAATTTTATTTTAATTGCTAAGCGATTTGGTATAGATTTGAAGCTTATGAAAAAGTATAATCATCTTAAAAATACACAAATGATAAAAGAGGGAGATATTTTAAAGTTACCTCTTTCACATATATTAAAAAAAGAGAAAAAGATAGCTATAAAAAAGAGTAAACATAAAATTAAGTTTAAGAAGATTAAGCATAATAAAAAAAGAGATAAGATATTTAGGTTTATAAGCAATTTCTCAGGGCATAGATTGCGTGTTACTGCTACGGCATATAGTTCTCATACTAAACAGACAGATAGTACCCCATTTTTAGCAGCATGGAATAATCATATTCGTCCTGGTATGAAGATTATAGCTGTATCTAGGGATTTATTAACTCGTTATGGTATAAAAAATGGTACAAAAATACATATATCTGGGCTTAGAGGATACTATATTGTAAAAGATAAGATGAATAAACGATTTAAAAGACGTATAGATATCTATATGGGATTAAACAGAAGAAGAGCATTACGTTGGGGAAGACGCTCTGTTATAATATATTGGTAATAGTTTTATATTATAGCTATGCTATAATATAAATAATTAAATTTATGGAAAAAATATGACACTAGAAAAACAAGACAAACAGTATGTGCTACAAACTTATGCACGTGATTATACAAATTTTGTAAAAGGTAAAGGTTCTACTCTTTATGATGATAAAGGGAAAAATTATATAGATTTTGCTTCAGGTATAGGGGTAAATTCTGTTGGACATGGTAATGAAGTTTTAAGCTCTGCTATTTGTAATCAGGCAAAAAATATCATACATATCTCTAACTTACAGGTGATAGAACCACAAGCAAAATTGGCTCAAAAGATAGTAGAGATAAGTGGTTATGATATGGGTCTCTTTTTTGCTAACTCTGGAGCTGAGGCAAATGAGGGGGCTATAAAGATAGCTCGTAAATATGGTGAGACAAAGTTTGACAGTAAACGATACAAAGTTATAACTCTTGAACACTCTTTTCATGGACGTACTATTACTACAGTTAAAGCTACGGGACAAGAGAGTTTTCATACACCTAATTTCTCTCCATACCCTGATGGATTTAGCTATGAAAAATCTATAGCAGATATATATAATGCTATAGATGATGAGACAGTAGCTGTACTTATAGAGTTGGTACAAGGTGAGGGTGGAGTTCAGCCTTTTGAGAAAGATGAGATACAAAAACTTGCGATACATCTAAAAAAAGAGGGTATCTTGCTCATAGTTGATGAGGTGCAAACAGGAGTTTATAGAACAGGTGAGTTTTTAGCCTCAAATCTATATGAGATAGAACCAGATATTATTACATTGGCGAAAGGGCTTGGTGGTGGAGTACCTATTGGGGCTGTTATGACTAAACATAAAGATATACTAAGTGCAGGTGATCACGGAAGTACTTTTGGTGGTAACTATCTTAGTACATCAGCAGGTTTAGCTGTATTAGATATACTTAAACCGATGTATGATATAGGTATCATAGATGAGACACTTATTTACTTTGCTAGTAAACTAAGTGATATATCTAAAAGATATACAAATCTATTTGAAAAAGAGGTAGGATTGGGGCTTATGCGTGGTCTTCGTGCTAAAAATGCCGAGATTCAAGGAGATATCATAAAAAGTTGTATGAAAGAGGGACTTATTGTCCTTAAAGCAGGAAGAAATACAGTCAGATTTTTACCTAGTATTACCATCACAAAAGATGAGATAGATGAAGGATTTAAACGTTTTGAAAAAGTACTTAATAATTGTTAGTCTTTTAGCTTCATTTGTTGTTGCAGATGAGCTAAAAGATATATTGTCTACCAATAAAGAGAAATTATTTGATTATGATTTGAAGTCAAATAAGTTAAATAGTGATAAATTATCTAAAAGTTGGATAAATCCTATTCATGTACAGTATAGTAAAAACTATACTACTCAATTTAAAAACAATAGTAAAGCAAATGGAACATTTTCTATTGCTATTGATCAGCCTATTTTTAAATCAGGTGGGATTTACTATGCTATCAAATACTCAAGTGCATTAAGAAAAGCAAATAAAAGTGATATCTTATTGCAAAAACGTAAAATGATAGGTGATGCAGTATCTATTTTATTTAATCTTAAGAAGATAAAACTTCAGCAAAAAAAGATGCGTTTAGTTATAAAAAATGATGATATAAATATACAGCAAATACGTAATAGTTATAATGCAGGGTTACTTGATAGTACTTTTTTAGATCAGGCTATATTGAAAAAGAATTTAGATGAAGCATCTATATTAGAATTAAAATCAAATTTTATAGAGTTAAAACAGAATTTTTCTCTTCTTAGTGATAAAAATCCAAATAGAGTTAAGTTACCAAGATTAAAACTTATTGGTAAGAAAAGATATACTAAAGATAATATAGATCTAAAAACAAAAAAGTTACGTCTTAAAGTATCTAAGTATAATACAAAGATAACAAGAGCAAAGTATCTTCCAACAATATCTATTAATGGGCAGTATATAGATAAAAGTAGTAATACAATATTAAGTAATCCTATTGCTAAAGATCACTATTATAACTATGGTGTTACTATATCTATGCCAATAAGTATAAATACTTTAACTGATATTGAATCTAGTAAAGTAGAAAACTTAAAGGCTCAGACAATGGTGTTGGATCAAAAAAATAAGTTAGAGGAAGAGTATCTTTGGATAGTAAATTCTTTAAATATTTTAGATAAAAAGATAGCCTTAGCTAGAAAAAATGAGAAGCTTTACAGAAATTTATATAGAGTTACTAAAAATCTTGTGAAGGCAGGAGAGAAAACATCTTCTGATGCAAATATGATGTATAACTCTTTAAAAATACATGAACTAGAGGAAGATATATATAAGATAGATAAACAGTTAAATATTTTAAAATTATATGTAAGAGTAAAAGAGGTATCTTAAGATAGAAGATGTATAAAAAATATGAGATTAATATTTTAATCTCATATACTCAAATCCAATTCACAAACTACTTGTGCATGGTCGGAGGTTAGTAGTGAGCCATTTGGATTATCTTTTAGATGTTGGTCTAAGACTTTATAGTCAGTTACTTTAGTTAAATTATCTGATATAAATATATAGTCTAGTACATTACCTCTTCCTAAAAAGTAACTTGTAGCATCTCTTTTTGGCTTTTTAGCTTCTGGGTGTGGATTGTAGATTATTGGTGTATAGTAGCAGTATGCATCTTTTAGTATGTAGTTATTTTTTCTTTGATTGTTATGATATTTGTAGTTTGTTAGTGCTTCTATGGTTATGGAGAACTCTTTGTCATTTAGGTCACATAGTAGTACTTTGGGTCTATTTTTTACCTTTTGTATATCAAAAAATAGTGAAGATGCTTCACATAATCTTTTTTGTAGTGCTATAGAATGCTTATCGTCTATTGTTTCAAATACCAACTTTTGTTTATGTTCTAAAGTATCCTCTTTTGTAAAACTATACTCAAATGCATTTAATCTATTTGATTTTAAGTGGCATACATACACTAAAAGCTCTTTAGAATCTGGTAAAGTAATAGTTGCTTTTATGGGAACTCTTGAAAAACTAAAGTGACCTTTGTAGTTATGTTTTTTTAGTGTTGGTGTATGAACCCTTACTTTTTGTAGATTTGTTATAGGGTATTTTGAGGCTAATGCCACGGTAGTAGTGACATACTTACTTGGATTGTTTGTACTTAGTTTTGCTTTATCTGCTATAATAAAATAGTCAAAACCCAACTCTTTAACTAAACACTCTAAAGCATCACTAGAAAATACCTCTTGAAACCCAATAATATCACAATCCATATTTTTAATTTGACTCTTTATCCAGTTACTCTTCTGACTCCATTGTATGTTGCTAAATTTATCTTTTTTAGTGTACCAAGAGTAGGGTGGTTTTGCAAATTGAAAAAGGTTAAATGTGCCAATCTTTATTTTCATAAATGAAGTATAGCTAAATTTGTATAGAAAGATTGATTATTTTTACAATAAGATAAGGCAAGAGCCTTATCTGTCTGACTATAGAGCGTCTGTATCTGTTTCGTCAGTTCTAATTCTAAGAACTGAGTCAATAGAACTAACAAATATTTTACCATCACCAATTTTACCAGTTTTGGCTGCACTTGAGATAGCATCTATAGCTTTTTGTGCATACTCATCATTAGATACTACTATCTCTATTTTGATTTTAGGTATAAATTCTACTACATATTCTGCACCTCTATATAGTTCAGCATGACCTTGTTGTCTTCCATAACCTTTTACTTCAGATACAGTCATACCTTCAATACCTACTTCAAGTAGTGCATCTTTAACATCTTCTAGTTTAAATGGTTTAATAATCGCTTCAATTTTTTTCATTATACTCTCCTGCTATTTAAATATAACAAATGCCTTAGGCATTTGTTACAGTCTCTCCGTGGATAGATTCATCAAGACCATTATATTCGCTCTCTTCATCTACTCTTGCTCCACCAGTCAATGCTGATGCTATGTAGAAAACAACAATACTACCAATAAGTGTCCATAGTATAGTCACACCTACAGACTCTAATTGTACCATAAATTGACCCATTCTGTCACCAGATGCTTTTAGTGGACCGTCCCAAAGAAGTTCTTTATCATTAAGAGCAAGAACACCTGTCATAAGAGCTCCCCAAAGACCAGCAAGGAAGTGGATACCAAATGCATCTAAAGAGTCATCATATTTAAATATCTTTTTAAGTGTTACAACACCAAAGAAACCTATGACTGATCCTCCAATACCTACTATGAATGAACCACCAATAGATACAAAACCAGCAGCAGGAGTAATGGCAACAAGACCAGCAACGATACCTGATGCAATACCAAGAAGTGTAGGTTTTTTGAAGATAATCCACTCTATAAGTAGCCAAGTCATACCAGCAGCAGCAGTTGCAACTGTAGTTGTAAGAAGAGCTACCCCAGCAATGGCATTTGCTCCAAATGCAGAACCAGCATTAAATCCATACCAACCAAACCATAGTAGAGCAGCACCAGCAGCAGTAAATAGTATGCTATATGGTTTCATAGCTTGTTTCAAATAGCCACTTCTTTTACCTAATAAGATAGCAAATACAAGACCAGCCAAACCACCGTTCATATGTACAACTGTACCACCAGCAAAGTCTAATGCACCAGCATCAAATAGAAGCGCACCATCTCCACCCCATACCATATGAGCAACAGGAGCATAAACTACAAGTCCCCAAAGAGCTACGATAATTAACCATGTAGAGAACTTCATACGCCCAATAACTGAACCAGAAGCAATAGCAATAGTAATAGCTGCAAATGTACCTTGGAATGCAATAAATACATAAGTAGGGTAAGTACCACTTAAATCTTTCCAGCTTATACCATTTAACATTACGTTACTAAAACCACCAAAGAATTTTTGAAGTGATGCACTCTCATTTGTACCAAATGCAATAGAGTATCCAGCAATAATCCATACTATAAATGCAAGTACAAATGCACCCATTACCATAGCATAGGTATTTAGTACATTTTTAGAGCGTGTCATACCACCATAAAATAGTGCTAAACCAGCAGGTGTCATAAGTAAAACAAGTGCTGTTGACATCATCATCCAAGCTGTGTCTCCTGTGTCTAGTTTATCTTGTGCCAAAGCAAAGATAGGCAAGAACAACGCCATAAAAGCTGAAAGTTTTAATTTCATAGCTAATCCTTTTTTAGTTAAATTAGTATAAATAATATCATTTATATAGCTATTTTGTAAATGAAATATGATTAATTTTTAATCAATTAAGTAATAAATGGTATATCTAAAGCGATATATCCATCTTTAAATATAGTTTTAATTTTATTTTTAGATGCTAGTAGGGCTATCTCTTCATCACTATTATCACAACGTTTATTGGATTTTATATTTAGTTGGACGATAGGTTTTCTTTTATCTTCTATAATTATATGTTCTCCTATAAGAAGTTTTAGCGTAATATCAATATATTCAGATAAGCTAAAGCTATCTAGTACTTTTCGTAAGAGTTTAGAGAAGTTATTTTGATCAAGTTTAAATGGTGGCAGATCTTGGTCAGTCAATAGTTTTAATGGATTTTGATTCTTTGTTTGAAATAGTGAGATATTTGCTTCAAGCAATATATTTATATCTGTAAGTACAAAATTGTTAGTATCTATCTTCTTTATAGTTTTTATCATAGGTGTATGGTATAGTCTTATAGAGATTTGCTCATCATTTTCATATCCAACGGTAATGGAATGAAAGGTAAATGAATCATAGTTTAGAGTTAAAGAGGTAGTCTTGTATCCAAAATTTTGTGGTGCATAAGAGATGGCTATGTCATACAACTCTTTTTTAGATACATATCCAAATAGTATCTCAGATGCATTATTAAGGTAGATAATTTTTCCATTATTGTTAAATAGTATAAATGGGCTGTTGTCCCACTCTACAAATGATTCAAAGTTGATATTCATATCTTATCCTAGTCAATATTATGTTCATGTATCTTTTTTCTAAGAGTATTTCTGTTTATACCAAGAATTTGCGATAGTTTCAGTTGTGAGCCAAATTTTTTAAGTCCAGCTTTAATTAATGGTTTTTCATAAAGTCCCAGATATTCCCTATAGGCATCATTCCCGTCAATATTTTCAAGTAGATAGTTATATAAGATATTTTCTATATCAATGCTGTTCATAGAGTATTTTACTATGTATGTATATATAGACTTTTTTAAACTTTTACTATTTTTACTTAAGTCTAGTGGTATATTTTGAAGCTCTATATCTTCTTTTTTTATCATAAGTATATCAAGTGCTTCTTCTGTAAATTTATCAGTAATATATCTAGTATCATCAGGACGTTCTAAAAGAGATGGCATTTGGTAGATAAAGCCAAATAGATTATCTATAATCTCTGAGTTTCCCATATAGTTTGCTGTAGCTATAATGCGTTTATTGTTAAAATCTAAGTTATCTTGATTTGTAAGTTTTTCAAAATCTGTGATAATAAGTTCATCATATCTATTAAGAGCTTCAGTTACCTCATATTGGTTGCAACCAGATACTATAGGAGTATTTGGAAAAATATATCTCACAAGACTCTTTTTGCCTATATTTGGATCTCCTATAAGAATGGAAGATACAAATAGTGTTTTTGTAAGGTTAAAATTTTTGATAATATGTTGTACTGTTTTAGAATTGGTGAAAAATACGTCCATTTGATCTCTTTTTTGTGATTAATAATTAATCATACCATACTTTTATAAAAAAATAACAGATAATATATGTTAGAATTATTTATATAAATATTAAGGATACTTTATCAAAGAACAATTTAGAGCATTTTATAATAATTTTTCATATCTTGAACTTGAATGTATTGTTGAGTATTTTTCTATATTAGGTGGGATAGATGAGGTTATAGAGTTTGATTATTTTGATGATTTGTTTAGTATGGTAGAGTCAAATTTTGTAAATAATTTTTATAAATTTGAAGAGATTATATCTCCATCATATCTTTTAGAATCTCCATATAAAGAGCTACTTATGGCTGTAGCACGTGGAGATGGTAAACTATATTCGGCAATACGCAAATCAAAACTCTCTCAAAGTGCTGGAGAGAGACTCATTGGGGAACTTATATCTTTAGATATATTGAAGATTGAGTACTCAAGAGAGTCACCACTTCGTACACATCCAAAACATAAACTACCTAAAGAGCAAAGGTCTTACCGTATTCAGGATAAGCTTCGTTTTAAACACCCATTTATGCGTTTTTGGTTTGGTTTTGTAAGTTATTATATAGAAGATTTAAAACGATCTGATGGTAAGGCATTTTTAGATAATTTTAAAAAACATTATGAACGTTTACGCTCTTTAGTTTATGAACAGTTGTGTAATGACTTACTCATAGAATATTATAGTAACAAAGAAGATATTGTCTCATCTGGGTCTTATTGGAATATCTATAGTGAATTTGATATATTGGCAGTTACAAAAAGTAAAAAAATTATATTGGGTGAATGTAAATATAAGGGAAGAAGTATTTGTAAAAAAGAGCTTACAAAACTTAAACAAAAGGCAATAGAATCAGGAATGATTATAGATATTTATGCACTTTTTTCAAAAAGAGGATTTTCAAAAGAGTTATTTAGTATGAAGAGTGATAAGTTACTTCTTTTTGATTTAGAAGATTTATTAGATATCTTGAAAAAAAGTTAATGGTTGGATATATAAATATAATGTATAATTTCCAAAAATATATAAGGTAAAAAATGTATTTTAGTAAATATATGAATGAGTGGCTTTATGGTGATAATGGTTATTATAAAGAGTTTAAAGCCATAGGTAAGGGTGGTGATTTCTATACGGCTGTTAGTACAAGTCGTTTTTTTGGTGCTAGTATCGCTAACTATTTTTATGGGTTACTTAAAAGTGGGGTAGCAAGTAGAGATGGTTGGCTTATTGAGATAGGGGCTCATCAAGGTTATCTGCTTTGCGATATGATACAGTGGCTATATAGTTGTGACCCTACTTTAGTTCAGAGTTTAAAATTTGGTATAGTAGAGCGTCAGCCTGAAGTACAAAAAGCTCAATTGGAGTATATAGAACAACGTTTTGGAGATGATATAAAGATTGTTCATTTTGATGATATATCTGATGTTAATGTAAATTATGCATTTGTAGTAGCCAATGAGATATTTGATGCTTTCCCTTGTGAACTTTTAAAAGATAAAAAGATAGCTCTAGTAGAAGATAGTAAAATAGTATGGGAAGATGCACCTAAAGAGACTTTAGAATGGGCCAATAGACATCACTTGACAACAGGTGAGATAGCTATAGGCTATGAAGAGTTTGCTTCGCAGATGTCACAAAGTATTAAGAGATGTGACTTTGTAACATTTGATTATGGTGAGAAGTATGTACGTAATGATTTTTCTATCCGTATCTATAGAAAACATGAAGTATATCCACTATTTGATGAGGATTTAAATCTTGAAGAGTCATATAAAAAAGATGATATAACTTATGATGTAAACTTTACTCATGTAAGCGAGGCTTTTTTAGATGTAGGATTTAAAGAAGTTGCTTATGAGACACAAGCAAGAGCTTTAATACGTTTTGGAATTATAGATATCTTAGAACAGTTTTCAAAACAGACTACTCAAGCACGTTATGCAGGAGAAGCAGATAAGATAAAAACGCTTATAGCTCCTACTATGATGGGAGATAGATTTAAACTAATTCATTTTAGCCTTTAGTTTTGCAAGAAGTCTAATAGCTTAGAGAATTAGTCATTATGAAAATTATATTTTACAGATACAGTTGGTATGACAGAAGAATCCATCCTAAAAGGTAGATATCTTTAAAAGTATTTATGCAATATCTTTGAGACTTATGGTAAAATTTTTAAATATATATTCAAGATATAAAATAATTAGGTAGTTAACCTTTTTTAGGAAAAATAGATGGACAAGATAAAGATTAAAGACATTGCAGATGAAGCAGGTTTGTCAACAGATAATTTGTTGGATAAAGCAAAACAATTAGGTTTACATGTAAAAACGGCGAGTTCTTTAATTAGTATGTATAATGCAGGAATTCTTGTTGACTTTGCCATTTCAGGTACAAGAAGAGAAATAGAAGAGGAAGATACTTCAAAATCTAATAGTTATACAAAAAAAGAAAATACAATGAGGTCTACAAATAAAAATAATGACATGCCACAACAAAATATTTTATTAAATTTAAATCAAGATACTTATGGGGCATATAGAAATGGAGTGGATATTTATGAAAAATTGACTACTAACCTTCATGGAGTTATTGATAATAAGAATACTGATATAGATGAATATTTTGAAAAAATTAGTGATAATTATTCAAATTGGGGAACACCTTTCTATGTCAGTAATATAAGTTTAATTCTGGATAAACCACTTATACTTTTTAGACCAAAAATAAAACCTAGTTTAGTGGAATATTTCCCGGAAAATTTTATTATTGCTTTTACTGTAAAACCAAATCTTCGAGATGATGAAAAAAATTATAAACCTTTTTTTATTAATGATTTTGTGAAGTTAATTAACTCAGATAAAAGAGAATGGGAACAGGAAGTTGAATTAAATATTTATAATATGGAAAATCAACCAAGAGATAGACAGACTCAATATTTAAATAAATCATTTGTTGATAATCTTCAGCTAATATCCGAGAAGACAAAAGAGAGTCTTGAACTTTGGCATAATTATATTGAATGGAAATATAAAGCAGAGTTATCTACGGCTGCATTTAAAGAAATAAACAATATAGATAAGATAAAAAATGGCTATGCAGTCGACATTAATGGAAAAATCCCAAAAGAAATTAATGATTATGGTATATATCTATTTCACAAAGAGAACATTAAAATTGAGAGGATGACAAATAATAATAAAACTGTAAATAGACTTATTTATAATGGTGAAACCAATATAACTAAATACAAAAATTATTTTGAATACAAATGGAAGGGTGCACGTTATGATTATTTTCAATTCGAGAATAATAGATTTACTATTACAACAGATAAGGATATCAATAATGTTGCATATATAGTGTTTATAAAAAAAGATAAATTATTTACAAATACGAAACAGTATGAAAATATTAAAAGCTTTCAGGAACAAGGTGGGTATGCACCATTTTTATCATCTTACCTTTTTGATATCAGTAAAGCAAGATTGCCAAAAAAATCAAATAAAGAACTAGTATACTTTAATAAAGAACTAACAGATGAACAAAGAAAAGCCGTAAAAGTAATGATTGATTCACCAGATATAGCTCTCATACAAGGTCCTCCTGGCACAGGTAAAACTACTGTTATTGCAGAGTGTATTTACCAATATGTAAAAGCTGGTAAAAAAGTGATGTTAACATCTGAGAGTAATGATGCAGTAGATAATGCACTTGAAAGACTATTTGATGAACCTGATATTATTCCTTTGAGATTAACCTCTGCTCATAGGGATGATAATTCAAAATTTTCAAAAGATGATGCTTTGAAAACCTATTATGCTAACCTTGTAAAGCCATCCCAAAAAAGCTTAAATGTTATAAATGACCAAAATATACAAAAAGAAAGACTTGAAACACATTTAAAACAACTTGAAAATTTACACAAAATATATTTAACTCAAAACAAGACATTGGAACAAGAAAATAACAATAAAAAAACTTACCAAGACTCTATTGTGAAATTGAAACAAGAAAAAGATATTTTAGAAAAAGGACAAGATAGCCAAAATAATCTAACTCAATTAAAAGAAAAAATATACAATCATAAAAGTGAATTCTTTGGCATAATTCAAGAAGAAAATATAAAACATTTTAAACAAAACATTATAGATAAAATCAATTCCACAATAGGGTATTTTAAGTGGGATACTGATAAGTCAAATAAAATATTATCACACTATATTAATGATGGATTAAATAAATATAATGATAAATATAATGTTTATTTAAAAGCCAAAGAAGACTATGCATTTTTGCTAACTTTGGATAGTGAAGATATTGTAACAAAAGAGGTAGAAGGTAAAATAGAAGAGCTTCGATATGACATAGAGGTAGCTGAAGAAAAAGGAGATAAAACACTTTACAATCAATGTCAAAGTGAACTTTCCAAATGGCAAAGACAAAAAGGTTTAGATATTGATCAATATATTGATATATTAGAATACTACTGTGTTGATTTTGATAAAGAAAAAATAGGTAGTGAACTTCAACAAATTGGGGAATTGGTTAGATTGAATGACCAAGAACAAAACCTAAGTATGAAAATTTCAGATACTAATACCCAAAAAAAAGAGAAAGAAAAAAAGTTATCAACTAAAAAAAGTTCCATTGCAGCTATGGAGAAAAATCAAAACGAGGTCAATGATAAAATAGAGGAAATCAAACGAAATATTGGAAACCTAAAAGCAACACAAAAAGTAAATGAGGAAAAATATCAAGACTTAGTTAGTGAGCTCAAAAGCTATAATATTGGAGAGTATCAAGGGATTATTGCAAAGATAGATATAGACAATATTCAGGATACATTTAATAATCTATTGGAAGAAAATAAATCTGAAGAGTGGATTGAGACTTTTATTAATGAACAAAAGAAATTGAAGGATGTTCAATATGCACTTCAAGACTTGAGGTTGAATATTGATACTAGAAAAAATATAAATATAGAAATTGATAATATTAGTGCAAATAAAAGTGAAATAATAAAATTAGAAAATGATATTAAACAGAATAGTAACCGGTCTAAAATTAATCCTCTAAGATTATTTTTCGATGAAGAAGAAAGAAAAAACACAATAGATAAACTATCCAATGATATATCGAAATCTGAAGAAGATATAAAAAGACTTGAGTTAAATAGCAATAATCAAAAAAAAGACTTAAATAGTGAGATAGATAAGATTATCAAAGAGATTAAATTAATACCATTAAGAATAAATCATGGACTACTAGAAGATATAAATGATATAAATTACAATAGTAAAATTGCAAAAGTAGAAGAATTGATACGATCAGATGATGAGTTAAAAGATTTTATTAATACACAAAATAATATCAAAAAGATTTTAAAAAGGCAAATATATTTAGTGGATATAGTAGAGAGTATTATAAATAATGAACGCTCAATTAAAAAACGAGAACAAGATACAAAAGATAATCTAAATAATTTGTATAAGATTGAAGAAGATTTGAGAAAAACTAATGCAGACATTAAAAACCTACAAGCAAGTATAGTGCAATTTGATTTAAAATTAAAGCAATCTACAGAAAATGTTGAAACTGTCAAAATAGACAAAGAAAATTATAAACATATAGAGGTCAATAAAAAAGAAACTTTAATGAATGAGCTTCAAAGACTTGATGAACTAAGTAAATGGGGTAAAGATCAAAGGAGGGAGTATCTGGTTAAGATAGTTGGTCAAACTGCTAATAAAGATAGTGCTGTAACAGTACTAAAAAAATTTATTGACAAGTTTCAAAAAGAAAAAGAAGACATAGATAATCTATTATCTGATTACATAAGCTATATTGAACAATATATAAAAAATAATCCAATAGAAAAGTTTTCGGAAAGTAGACTGGTAGAAGAACAAAATAAACTTATTAATTGTGAAAAAAGTCTTAACTCAATTAGCAATAATATTAAAAACATAGATAATGAATTTAATAAAATAAAAAACCAAATAAAAAAAGATAAGAATATTAAGCTTGATAACGACTCAAACCTAGAAAGCCTATTAAAAACTATTAGAAAAAGATTAAGCCAATTTAATTTTGATGAAAATAGTGAATTGGTAGAAAATCTACTTTCGAGTTGGGTGGACAATACGAAGACTCATAAACCTACAAATGAAGAAGAAGAACTATACTTAAGTAATATAAATGTAGCAGGAATAACTCTTGGAAGAAGTGAACAAGCATTAAAAGATATTAATCTAGAGTATTTTGATGTAGTTATTGTAGATGAGATAAGTAAATCAACACCACCAGAATATCTAAGAGGTATGATGAGGGCAAAAAAATCAATTTTGGTTGGAGATCATAGGCAGTTGCCTCCAATGTTTGGATACCATGGTCAAGATTTAGCATTTGAAGAAGCTATGCACGATGAAGATGACAATACAACACTCAGTCTTGAAAATTATAATAAATATAAAAGAATGGTAACAGCATCACAGTTTCAAGATTATTTTGAAAAAGCAGATGATAGGATAAAATATAGATTAACGAGGCAGTTCCGTATGCATACAGATATTATGGATATAGTCAATTGTTTTTATGATGGGAAATTGACACAAGGCATAAGTGAAAACAAAGATGAACATAATATTCAAAAACAACATGGTATTGAAATAGGAAATTTTATTGAAAAAGAAAAGCATGCTTACTGGGTAGATACAAGTACAAAATTTAATGGTGAAAAGAATTTTCAAACTCAGGATGGTACGAGTAAAAAGAATCTGTTTGAAGCATTTTTAACAATAGAGGCATTAAAGAAAATAGATGAAGAGTTATATAATAGCTATAATCAAACCGATACAAAACAAACTATAGGGATAATTTCATTTTATAAAGGACAAGTAACATTATTGCAAAGTATGATTAAGGGAGTGAAATTTAAGTATTTTGATAAAAATGATCAAGAGAACTTTATGATTAGTACTGTTGATAGTTTTCAAGGTAGAGATAGAGATATCATCTTAGTAGATTTGATAAGTACAAAAGCAAATGTAGGTAAAGCCAATTTTGTATCTTCATATCAAAGGATAAATGTCGCTTTTTCAAGAGCAAAAAATTTATTGGTTATTTTTGGTTCAAAAGATATTTTTGATAGCTACAAGGTAGATATGCCTGATGAAAGTGATGAAAGCAAAACAGTTAAGAGGCAAGTATATAAAGATATAGCTACAAAAATAAAAAGAAATGGTTGTGGAAAATCACCATTAGATATCAGCCATGAAAATGAATGGAAAAAATCTACAAAGAGATAGGGGAATAAACATGATGGAGCATAAAATACACATACCAATGATACAAGTAGATGTAGATTATTTACTTAGTAGTGTAGAGAAGATAGGATTATTACAGCTAGAGATATTGGATATATATGACAAATGTATTGATAATAAAAATTTTAAAAACCATACATTCCAAAATATTTTTCAAGAAATACTTCAAGTAGATATACCTAAAATATTTTTAAATGATGCTCTTCAATATCTAAATAAAGAAAAAATATTGATAAATAACAGTAAAAAGTTGATTTCACTACCATTAAAAGATTTCCATATTGAGAGTAAACTTGTGGCTACTATATTGAAGAATAAAGAATTATACTCTGATCCGCAAAGTCAAAATATATCTTTATACTATAATCCATTTAGTAAAGAGTTTATCCCTAACAATAGTAGTCAACTTTATGAAACTGGTGATGTTATCGATGGAAAGAATTTTCTAAATACAAATATAAATGACAATGATATTATTGCCTGCATAGAGAGGAATAAACCAAAAGAAACATCTTTTTTTAGGGATGGTGTAGAAATAAAAATTATACTTAAAAATAGTAAAAAAAGAAAAGTTTTATATGCAAGACAAAGTATAGACTATAAGTTTACACATAAAGAAAAAAATAGTTTTGATATAGTTTTTGCAGATGCATATAAATTTATGGATAATTATAAAGATAAATTTATTGAACAATTAATTAGAGAAAACAAGCTTCTCTTGGAATTAAGAGATGATACTATCAGTATTAGTCAGAACAAACATATTGAGAAAAACAAGACCCTTGAATTAGTTTTGACAGATATAGAAAATATAGAGGACAAAGTCAATAGTCAGGTTTATGTAGTCTTTGGAAAGAAAAATTCTGATCCAATTAAACTAGATCATAATAGAATTAAATATATGATTAATCATGAATACATATACGATCAGAATAGCTATAGACATTCAAATACACTTTATGATGAGAAAACTGTTTTTCTAGATAAAATTAAATATAATATTCCTTGTCAATCTTACGTAGATGATGATAATTATAAACAATCTTTAGATTCTATTGCAGACTTTATTATAAATAGTATATTCAAAAATATTAAACACTATAAGTTTGAAGATGACTTAAAATTATTAGGTTATATTGAAAACTTCACAAATAAAGTATTTATAAAAAATAAATTTAAAGAAGCACTTTCAAAAATAGATCTTAAAGACATTGCTTTAAAAAAATTCATTTTAATTTTAAAACATAGTAATTTTATACTTGACAAAGCAACTAAAGAAGATTTTTACAAAATCTATATAGCATCAAATAACGATTATGTTTTGCAAGATTACATTAACATGCTAAAAGAGCTTAAAATCAATGAAGATAATAAGATAATTAATACAATATTTTCTCAAGAAAATAAACTACCTCCTATAGTGCAAAAAGAATCAAATACGATTAGCATCAAGAAAGTCAAAACTAATAAGGTTCAAGAAAAAAAAACGATACCTGTAAGGAAAAATAATTATATCCCAGATATTCCTAATTTGTCACACAAAGTCATAAGCTTAATCAGCGATATTAATGATACTCAACTCAAAATCAATCATGAAGAAGTATTTATTACAAATAATAATAATGCAAAAAGTAAAAGTAAGATTTCTATTGAATGTTCTGATGAAGATTCATTTCAATTATTCGCTACCGCATTATGGTTAGTGTTAAAAGATGGGTCACAACACAAAAAAATAAAATACAAGAATTTACCAAAAAAATTTACTATGAAACATAAGTTTTTTAGATTGTTAGACAATACTAGACATCATCATGGTGGACACAACTTGGACCCAGAAGGGTTTGGAATGACTAGAGAAGATATTTGGAAAGAGCTAAAAGGAGACATCTTGATACCAAAAGATGAAGAATGGGCATTGATGCAAAGTAATTTATTGAAAAAAGCGGAAGCATATCTGGAAGAATTGGATAAGTATAAAAGAACAGAATTTAAGAAACTAGGATACAAAAAATGAGTGCAGGATACGAATATAATTATGAACTAGAAAGAGAACGTAAACGAGATATATATCTTAATAGAATACGAAATAATACAAGAGGGTTTTTAGATAGGTATGAAAAAACATTAAGAAGTATTGAAAATCATGATCTAGTACAATTTGTTGATCGTGATTACAATAATGCTAGAAATAGAATAGCCGAAGCGAACAGCATGCTGCAATATGATCCAGAACAGGCAAGAGATATATCTCGGAATATTGGGAATAGCATAAATACTATGTTTAAACGTGGTCAAGAAAGAAGAAAAGTTTATAATCAACAAGAAAAAAATAGAAAAGCACAAAATATTAAAAAAGAAAGAGAACTAGAAAAACAAAGGTCCTATGCACGAAAACAACAAGAAAATATAGAAAAGTTAAAAACTCATATAAATGGATTTGTAGAAAAATATGAAAATATTCTAATTGATATTCAAAAAAATGATTTATCTCAATACATCCTCGAGGATTACACACAAGCATCTACCTCCATAGGTGAAATAAAATCTCAACTCAATACAAACCCTCAGTATGCAAAAGAGTTGTCTCTAAGTTTAGGTGAGTGGATTAAACAACTCCCAAAACAAGCAATAGCTAATAAAACCCAAGACATTAAAAAGAAACAGGATGATGAAGAGGCAAAATTAAAAAAAGAGCTTTTTCTAAAAGAGGAAAAATTAAAAAAATTAAAAAAATTAAAAATGGAATTTGATTATTTGCTAGATGAAGAGCTAATAAACTTAAAAGACCCTATATTAAGAGATTATGCAATAGGTGACATTACTATTTTAGTTGATAAAGTCAAAAAAGAAACAATAACAGAAGCAAACTTTGAAATCTTAAAAAAATACTTTCAAGAGGAATCTATAAAAATTATAAATACAGCACAGTTTAAAACAGATGAATTTAATAAGAAATATTTTCAAGAAACTGATGAAGAAATTGAAAAGGAATCAATACTTGAGGAGATAAAAGAAAAGAAACAAGAGATAGAGAACATCATTTCTGATAACCCTGAGAAGTTAAAAAATATTATGGATAATTTATTGAAAATTGAGGATGGCGTTGCGAGCAACAATTTAAATAATACACATGAGCACTTATTAAATATAGCAAACGACATAGTCAATGAAGAAGTAAATGAAGAGTACAGAAAGCATACTGTCAAGTCAATATTTGTAATATTAAAAAAATTAGGTTTTACACCAACTAAACCAAAAATAAAAAATGGTGAAGTTACACTAAAAGCACAAAGAATAAATGGCAATGAATTTGAGGCAATTATAAAACTAGATGGAAGTATGATGTCACATTTTAATGGATATAGTTATGATGCCTGTAAAGATGATATTGAAAACCTTGAAGGTGAATTGCAAAGCTGCTATGGGATAGATTTGAAAAAAACTAAAACCATATGGCAAAATCCTGATAGAATAGAAAAAGATGCAAAACCAATATCTGAATTAAATAGACAGGGATAATAAATGAGTGATTATAAACCAAACTGGATAAGACAATTAGAGATTCAATCAAAAATAGCAAAAGCCATCATAGTGGATGGAAATATAAATGATTTATACTATCACGAATATGAGTTTATTCCTGTAGTACAAAAAATATATGATGTGTTAATAGAATCTAAATTTGATGATGTTCTATATTGGGATATAGAAACACAAAAGGCTCAAAGTTTTAGAAATAATAATGAAATAGTGGGGAATATTTCAAATGATTTACTGTCTGTTGACGAGGAAAACAATAATGATGACTATGATATGGGAGAAGTTGAAACTGAAGTAAACAGTGGAGAACAAGATCAAAGTTTTAAAAGTGCTGGTGATTTTTTTAAATTCATATTAAAAAGATTAAGTACAAAAAATCATAATAATAAAATAGCTTTTGTTGTAGATTGGACAGATGCGATATTTGGGAATATGTCCAATTTAGATAATGATGACAGAGAGAACTTAATGTTATTGGAAAAAACAATTAGAAATAGTCCTATGACATTAGATGATTCTGGGAATAATGATATTGTGTTGTTTTTAACCAATTTGGCCTCTAGCATACCATCAAGATTTTATCAAAATAATCAATCAGTATCTTTAATAAATATTCCCAAACCCAATAGAAAAGACCGAGCAGGTGTATTAGATTCTATATGTAGTGATTTTGAATTTGAAGATATGATATTCCCCAATACTCCTGAAATAGATATTTTGAATGATTCTCTGGATGCAATGACCATTAGAGACATAGTTCAACTTGTGAAATTATCAAAGATTAATGAGAAGAAACTATCTATAAAAAAACTTATATCACTTTATAGATATGGAGATGATAAAAGTCCATGGGAGGATTTGAGTAAAGAAAGAATTGATAATTTAAAAGATGAATTAAAAGAAAGTGTTATGGGGCAAGATTATGTTATAGATAAAATCTATAGTATGGTAGTTAAGGCATACATCGGACTATCTGGATTACAACATTCTACAAAACAACAGACTCCCAAAGGTACACTCTTTTTTGTTGGACCTACAGGTGTTGGTAAAACAGAGTTAGCTAAATCTTTAGCTAGATTTTTGTTTGGAGACGAAGAGTCATATCTAAGATTTGATATGAGTGAATACAATCATGAGAATAGTGATCAAAGACTTGTTGGTGCGCCTCCTGGATATGTTGGATACGAAGAGGGAGGGCAGTTGACAAATGCAGTAAGGGCTAAACCTTTTTCTGTTTTATTATTTGATGAGATAGAAAAAGCACATCCTAGAATACTAGATAAATTTTTACAAATATTAGAAGATGGTAGGCTAACAGATGGTCAAGGGAAAACAACATATTTTACAGAGACAGTTATTATTTTCACTTCCAATATAGGAGCATCTACAATTGACAGTAATTTTACTGAGGATGAAACATATATAAAGTTCAAAGATAAAGTACAGGAACACTTTAAAGTAGAGATAGGAAGACCTGAACTTTTAAATAGAATTAATGTAAACAATATAATACCTTTTAATTTTATAAAAGATAAAAAGATTTTGAATCTTATTTTACAATCCAAATTAAAAAATTTAAAAGAAAGATTAAAAGAGAAATATAATATTACTAATATTATTTTTGAAAATGAAAAGATTATTGATTTATTGACGAATGAACACGATGATACATCAGGGGGTAGAGGATTGTTAAATTTATTAAATACTAAAATAATTGAACCATTATCTGAGCGTTTGTATAATTGTAATGATAAAAGTGAATATAACAATAAAGAGATTGTGATACGGCAATTTGGAACTACAAGTGATTTTGAATTTGAATTTGAGTAAGATATATTTAAATATAAATTATTTTCTTGAGTGTACCGAAGTTGAAGGTCCAGGAAAACGATTTTGTATATGGCTTCAAGGATGTAATATAGGCTGTAAAAACTGTATAAATCAAGAGATGTTAAGTTTTGAACCTAAAACTCTTTTAAGTATTGAAGCATTATTTAAAATAATAGAAAACTCTCAAAAACTATATAATATTGAAGGTATAACATTTTTAGGAGGTGAACCGTTTTTACAGGCTCATAATCTTGCATATTTAGCGGAAAAATGTCAAAAGATAGATTTATCTGTTTTATGCTTTTCTGGTTTTAAATTTAACTCATTAAAAAAAAATATTTTAAATGGGAGCCAAGCTTTATTATCCAATATTGATATCTTAATTGATGATGTTTATATTGAGGAATTGAAAGATGACTCTAGGAATTGGGTTGGCTCCACAAATCAAAAGTTTTATTATCTTACGAATAAATACAAGCCAGATATTGAATATAATAAAACTTATAAAAATAAAATTGAAATCAGGTATGATAATTCCATATTTATAAATGGAGAAGCTGATATGATAAAATACTTTAAGGAATAAAAAATGGATAATTATGGCAAAGTAGCAGTTCTTACTTCCCAAATTTATACTACTCAACGGAACATAACACCCAAGGATGCCTGGAATAAAGCAATAAGTGTACAAAATATATCTGATAAAACTTGTGCAAGGACAGCATTTTTAGGGTTAGCTGAAGTGGTTATCTTATAGGATTTCCATCGGGAAGCTATTTGGATAATATTAATGGAGTAAATAAACTTAGAGCTATAGCAATTCGTACAATGATTTTTCGCATAGCACCTCCACAATTACCTTTTTATTCAAAATCACAGCTTTGGTCATATATTAGACTTCTTGCAAAACTAAAAATATAGTACAATACGGAATGAGAAAAATAGATAAATTTATAGATATAGATGATGTAACATTTAAAAGAGTAGTTGGAGTCAAACGTTCAACATTTAAAGTAATGCTTGAAGAGTACAAGAAAGCAGAGATTGAGAGGAAGAAAGATCATAAGATAGGAGG
>JALUBF010000031.1 GCA_027045015.1 Sulfurovum sp. | reverse complement strand
ATATTAAACCAAATAAGAAGTAATTGTCATATATATATGCACGGACATAGTGCAGGTGGAACAAATCCATCACTAGTGGAAGCTATGTATTTGAAACTTCCTATATTTGCCTACGGCATTCAATATAATAGAGAAACTACTCAAAATAAAGCTTTTTATTTTGATGACAAGGATGAATTGGTAAAATTATTGGAAAATATAGATGGTGATACACTACAAAAAGTTGCTATAGATATGAAAATTGTAGCAGAAAAAAACTATACTTGGCAGAAAATTTCTGAGCAGTATTCAAAATTATTTTAAAGAGAATTTGATGAACCTAAACCTACAAGAGTCTCAAACCATAGAGTTCAAGCAACTTTTCAAAGATGAATACTTAAAAACTATTTGTGCTTTTGCAAATAGTGATGGTGGGAGTTTGTATGTTGGGGTGGATGATGATGCTAATGTTGCAGGTATGACAAATTCTAAAGTCCTAGTCGAGATGTTGCCAAACAAGATAAACAATAAACTAGGCTTACTAGTAGATGTGTTAGTGCATCAAGATGAAGAGTATAGATACATAGAGATAAAAGTCATAAAAACATATGCACCAGTCTCTTACAATGGCAAGTTTTATAAACGCAGTGGTAGCAATACTATAGAACTAAATGGAAGTAACCTGACAAATTTTTTACTTAAGAAGTATGGTAAAACTTGGGATGATATAGCTGTAGAAGAGTTTACTTTAGATGAAATAGACTTAGAAAGTATAGAAAAGTTTAAAAAGCTCTCGTATGATAGAGTTCCAGATATTGGTAATGAACATGACTTAGAAGAACTACTGAGAAAATTAAATCTATACGATGGTAAATATATTAAAAGAGCTGCTATTTTACTTTTTGCTAAAAATCCACAAAAGTACTTTATACAATCACATTCAAAGATAGGAAGATTTTTAAGTGAAATAGATATACAAAGCAGTGATATAGTAGAAGGAAACCTTATAAATCAGGTTGATACTATTATGAACATACTCAGACTCAAGTATCTCAAGGCTTATATATCTTATGAGGGTATGCATAGAAGGGAAAAGCTCGACTACCCTTATGAAGCACTTCGTGAAGCTGTGATAAATGCTCTTGTTCATAGAGACTACACAAACACTTCAAACCTACAAATAAAAGTGTATAATGACAAACTTGTAATGTATAATGGTGCTACATTGAGTGAAGAAGTTCCTATAGAGAGGTTTGATAAGCCGCATCAGTCTAAACCGTTTAATCCTACTGTTGCATCTGTATTTTACAAATGTGGCTTTATTGAGAACTGGGGTAAAGGTACGCTAAATATTATCAATGAATGTATGAAATATGGGTTACCTAGTCCAACTTTTGAGTATGAGTGGACGGCTGTTCGAGTAACTTTCTTTTTAGATACAAAGAAAGCTAGTGACCAAGATAGTGACCAAGCTAGTGACCAAGATAGTGACCAAGCTATATTGGAGTTTTGTAGGGAAGCTAAAAGTGCTAGTGAGCTAATGCAGTTTACAGGAATGAGCCATAGAACCTATTTTAGAAACAGTGTCTTAAAACCACTCTTAGAGAGTGGACTACTCGAGTTAACCATACCAAA
>JALUBF010000030.1 GCA_027045015.1 Sulfurovum sp. | reverse complement strand
TATGAGGCTAAGACTCTTGAAGATATAGTAAAGGCACGTCAACAAGGTATCAATGCAGGTAGTGTAGATGAAAAAGCTGCTGCTGCTAGTATGTTAAGTGGTGCATTGGGTAAAATGTTTGCATTGTCTGAAGCATATCCTGATTTAAAAGCAAATGAGAGCTTCTCAAAACTTCAAAATGAACTTTCAAAACTTGAAGACTCTATCCAAAGTGCTAGACGCTACTATAATGCTATAGTAAGAGACTACAACTTTAGACTTGAAGCATTTCCAGATATTTTTATAGCAAAAAGGTTTAACTATCAACCACGCGATTACTTTGAACTTGATGCAAGTGAAGCAACAGAGGTAAAAAAAATGCCGAAAATAGATCTATAGGCATAGATATGTTAAAAAAATATCTATTGACTACTCTACTTCTACTTGGAGTAGGAGTTTTTTTATATGCTGACAAGATAAGCAAATTTGATGTTAATGTTACAGTAAAACAAAGTGGTGAACTTACTGTTATAGAGTCTATAGATTATGATTTTCAAAAGAGTAAAAAACATGGAATATTTCGTGATATACCATTTACTATAAAAAATAATGGACATATTATTGATTTGGGTCTATACAACTTTTCTACTACGATGGATAATGCTCCAATCCAATGGCATAAATCTACTATGCACTCTAGTAATGCTGGAGAGATTGTACGTCTAAAAATTGGATCTGAGTCTAACTATTTGTCTGGTAAACATCATTTTATCATAAGATACAATGTAAAATTAGGTGTAATCCCTGCTTCTCAAAATAGTAAAAAAGATGCTATAAGATGGAATATAGTTGGTACGGGGTGGAAGATACCCATATATAATATTGAATCAATTTTTACTCTACCTAACTCACTATCTAAAGATAATATATCTGTATCAATATATACTGGTAAATATGGTTCTAAAATCTCACAATCCCACTCATCTTGGATAACATCTAAAAAGCTTATGGTACAAATAGACAAACTTAATCCTTTAGAAGGTGCAACAGTAGAGTTGTCTTACTCTGCTGGTACTCTTGACCAAAGTGGTTCAGATAATGTTAAAACTACATTTATGGATTGGTTTTTAAGACATTGGCACTGGGGTGCGTTAATAGGATTTTTGTTATATTTTAAAAGTCTGCATAGAAGATATACAGGTTTTGAAGATAATCGTTCTATAGCTGTTAATTATCTACCTCCAAAAGATTTGAGTATCTTACAATCTGGGCTTATTTTAGATAAATTTGCAGATAATGAAGACTTCTCTGCTGCCATATTGGAGTTGGCTCATCTAGGCTATCTAACCATAGAACAAGAGAGTAAAAAAGCAGACCCTATTTTAAAACGTACAGATAAAGAAGTTGAAAACTTAACATCAGATCAAAGGTATCTTTTAAACTCAACTCTATTTAAAAGTGGTAAAACTTATATACTCTCTAAAGGTTCAGAAGATAAAGCAAAAAAGTTATTGAAAAATTTTCAACATATAAATGATAATCTTTATAACTGGTCGGTAAATTCTGGATATATGATGGAAAATCCACAAGATATACGCAAAAAATTTCTGATAAAAAGTTTTTTAGCTATATTACCAATGGTTGCATTAACAGTATATACCATATATGCACTATATGGAGAAAATGCTGTATTGGTATCAATCTTTCCTGTACTATTTGGAGGAGTAGGTATATCTATAATGTTAAAAGATAAAAAATTATCTTCAAAAATTTTTGGTTTAGCTTTTTCATCTTTTGGTATCTTACCTATATTTGATTTACATGAAAATGGATTGAATATACAAACTTTCTTCTTTAGCCCAATAGGTGTTTTGATTATTCTTTTAATAGTAATAGATATTATATATAAACATATAGGAGAATTTACACAAAAAGGTGCATATACTGCTACAGATTTACTTGGATTAAAAGAGTATATCAAACGTGTAAAAAAAGATGAGATAGAAAGAGTTTTAAGAGATGACCCAATATATCTTGAGAAATTACTTCCCTATGCTGTATTGTTTGATTTGACAGACCATTGGCTCTCATTTTATGATGTTTTAAATGTAGATACACCATATTGGTATGTAGGTAATCTTCACAATATGAATAATTTTTCGAACTCGCTAAATATGGCATCTACCCCACCAAATACCAGTTCAAATGGTGGTGGTGGTTTCTCTGGTGGTGGTGGCTTCTCTGGAGGAGGAGGTGGTGGAGGTGGTGGTGGCTCTTGGTAAGCTACCAACCTCATGTTTAATGATAAATTATGCATTATTTACTATAATACTTTTATGTACAACAAAAAGAAACAGAAACTATATATATCAGAATTGTTAGATGACCCTGCTATCTCGTACCCTAGTTACTACATATTAAGCAGTGCTATGCATAAGAATGAGATGCTTCACTCTGCTATCATTGCCCTACATAGCTTTGACTTCTCATACTATGAAGTACCAAAATCATATGAAGATATATTTACCATGTTTGACTCCTCTACTTTCCCCATATATAAAGAGAAGTATATAGTAGGATACTTTGGTAACAAGATGATGTACTTAGAGTCAAATGGTTGGAAAGGTATGCCTGCAACAGCAGACATATTTAAGATGGAAAATTGGTTGGTTTGTTAGAGTGTAATCTCTTTTATATCTGCTATAGATTTAAAACTCTTATAGATAGAACCAATAGTATGTAAACGATTTGTTTTTAATGCTTCATCTTCTACATTTACCATAACATCATCAAAATAGGCATCTAGCTCACGTTTTAAACCAAACATCGCTTCAAGCTCCTCTTCGTAGTTATAGTATGTTGCATTTATAACCTTCTCATAAGCACTATAGAGTGTTACCTCAGCATCTTCTTTAAAGAGAGTAATATCAATATTTAAATCTCTCTCTAAATCTATATCTTTAGAGATATTAGCTACACGCTTAAAGGTACTAAACTGCTCTTTAAAAGTATCTGAAGAGACTATCTCATTTAATGCTGAAACTTTTTTAGCTATCTCATTAATG
This sequence comes from Sulfurovum sp., assembly GCA_027045015.1. Classification (GTDB taxonomy): domain Bacteria; phylum Campylobacterota; class Campylobacteria; order Campylobacterales; family Sulfurovaceae; genus Sulfurovum. The sequence goes on along the minus strand of JALUBF010000030.1, from coordinate 4,504 downwards.
TCTCTCTCTCCAGTTGATAGTACAGATGCTATGACAGATGGATTTGCATCTAATGATTTATTGATACGCTCTATGATAAAGTCTCTAAGTAGTGATGTATCAAACTCTGCATAATCCTCTTTTAATAGTGATATAATATCATCTATATTAAATGATAAATCATACTTAATTACCATTCTTACAATACCATTGACAGCACGACGAAGTGCAAATGGGTCTTTGCTCCCTGTTGGTATCTTACCTACAGAGAAGAGTCCCATAAGAGTATCAATCTTAACAGACATAGATAGAATAGATGAGAAGATAGAACTTGGCAACTCTGCACCCTCACCTAAAGGCATATACTGCTCTTTAATAGCATTATAAACAAGTTCATCTTCGCCCAATGCCTTAGCATAGTAGTATCCCATAAGCCCTTGAAGCTCTGTAAACTCATATACCATTTCACTCATAAGGTCAGCTTTGGCAAGACCTACTGCTCTATCCATAAGCTTTTCAAGCTCTATATTGCTTTTAGAACTCTCCTCTTCTACTCTCTCCATATATAGACCTAAAAGACGTGTTGCTATCTTTTGCTCTCTTGCTATCTTATCTGTTAATGTACCTAAACCATCAATGAACTGTACTTTCTCAAGTCCATTGGTAGTAAGTCCATTTTTTAAGTCATTTTTATAGAAGAAAAGTCCATCAGCAAGACGTGGCTTAAGAACACGCTCATTACCTGCTACTACTTTTGAGTAATCATCTGTATAAGCATTTGAAACTACTATAAATTTATTGGCTATCTTTCCAAATTCAAATACAGGAAAATAACGTTGATGCTCTTTCATAGAAGTTATAATAACCTCAGGAGGAAGCTCTAAAAACATCTCATCAAAGTTACCAACTAATGCTTTAGGATTTTCAGTAATTGCTACAACTTCAGCAAGTAACTCTTCATCACGCTCTATGGTGATGTTATGTTCACTCTCTAGTGCATCAAACTCTGCTAAAATGAGTGCTTTACGCTCACTAGGTTCTAACATTACTGCACCCTCTTGTAAAATCGCATCATAAGCATCAATAGTAGGTACTTCTACAGCATCATAGCTAACCATACGATGAAGATATGTTTTTGTATCTGACTCTACACTATAAAGCTCAACAGGTACAGAACTCTCACCCATACGCACTTGAAGCCATCTAATAGGACGGATAAACTCATCACTTCTATCTCCCCATCTCATCATCTTCCCAAATGCCATAGAGGCTACCCACTTTTCTAACATCTCTTGTAAAAGAGAAATAGTATCAGCACCTTTTTCTTCTCTCTTAAAGTAAAGTACCTCTTTTCCATTTTTCTCACTACGTCCAAGTTTATCAAAACTTACACCACATTTACGTGCAAACCCCTCACCTGCCTTAGTAGCCTCACCATCTTTAAGCCCCACCATCAAAGGAGGTCCAAAAAACTCTACAGTAGTATCTTCTTGTCTTGTAGGCATAGCTTTATGTTTAAGAACCAATCTTCTTGGAGTATAGATAAAGTTAAACTCATTAACCAAATTGTACTCAGCAAGTATATTTGTCCATGATTTTTCAATATTTGTTACGATTTTAAGTAGTGGTATAGCAGGTAACTCTTCTACACCAATTTCAATAAGTAAAGGTTGTGTCATAATAGGATTTCCTAGATAAGATAAAATAAATTATATTATTTTATCTAAGAGTTGGTAAAGAGGTGGTTAGTGTTGCTGTAATCTACAGTAGTATATTTCATATTAACTTTAATGGTAAGTCATTTTAGATAAAATTATACAAATTGTTTAAGGAATACTACATGGCAAATATTTTACAAGCATTTATAAACATAGTCAATAACTATCAAGTTAATATAACTAATGTTACACAAGGTAATAATAGAGCAAATAATATGGGTGAAGGATTAGAAACTTATATTAAAGATATTTTTGCAAATACTACAAATGAAACTGATGAACAAGTAAAACTAGAGAAATTATCAAGAATATACTCTTACCAAGGTAATAAAAACAATCCACCAGATTTAATGCTAAGAGATAGCGATGCAATAGAAATCAAAAAGCTAGAATCAAAAAATAGTGCCATAGCATTAAATAGTTCTTATCCAAAAGAAAAACTTTATGCAGATAGTCCGATGATAACAAAAGCTTGTAGAGAATCTGAAGAGTGGACTATAAAAGATATGCTTTATGCTATTGGGTATGTTAAACAATCCAATTTAAAATCTTTGTGGTTAGTGTATGGGGATTGTTTTTGTGCCAATAAAGAAACTTATGAAAGAATTAAAAATACAATTTCAAGTGGAATAACTACAATACCTGATGTAGAATTTACTGATACTAAAGAGTTGGGAAAAGTTAAAAAAGTTGACCCATTAGGTATTACTGATTTAAGAATTAGAGGTCTGTGGCATATTGATAATCCAAATAAGATTTTTTCTTATATTTATACTTATGAAGATACAAAAGATTTTCAATTAATCTGCTTGATGAAAAAAGAAAAATATAATTCTTTACCAAGTGAAGATAAAGAATATATTGAAAATATTAACAATGACAATGTAGAAATTCAAGATATAAGAATTAAAAATCCAAATAATCCAGTTCAATTAATAGATGCAAAACTATTAATTTTCAAGGTATAGTTATGAATATAATATCATTATTTTCAGGTGCTGGTGGATTAGACTTAGGTTTTGAAAAAGCAGGTTTTAAAACTATTTGGGCTAATGAATATGATAAAGAAATTTGGGAAACATTTGAAAAAAACTTCCCTAATACCATTTTAGATAGAAGAAGTATTTCCAAAGTTCCATCAGATGAAATTCCTGAAACCTTAGGGCTTATTGGTGGACCACCATGTCAAAGTTGGAGTGAAGCAGGAAAATCAAGAGGTATAGAAGATCATAGAGGTCAACTATTTTTTGAGTTTATAAGAGTTTTAAGAGATAAAAAACCACTATTTTTTTTAGCTGAAAATGTTTCAGGTATGTTAGCTCCAAGACATGAAGAAGCTCTTGAAAATATTAAAAATCATTTTATTGATAGTGGATATAGCTTATCGTTTAAACTTATGAATGCTCATGATTATAAAGTGCCTCAAGATAGAAAAAGAATATTTTTTATTGGATTTAGAAATGATTTAAATATTACTTTTAAATTTCCAAAAGAGTTTGAAAAAAAACAATTTTTAAGAGATGTAATCTATGATTTAAAAGATAATGTACTTCCTGCTAAAGAAAAAAACTATACAAATGGTGATAAATGTAAAATAGAAAACCATGAGTTTATGATTGGTGGTTTTTCATCTATGTTTATGTCAAGAAATAGAATTAGAAGTTGGGATGAGCCGTCGTTTACCATACAGGCAGGTGGAAGACATGCACCATTACATCCACAAGCACCTAAAATGCAATTTGTAGAGCAAAATAAAAGAATATTTGTTCCACATAGTGAACATCTATATAGAAGGCTTAGTGTTAGAGAATGTGCGAGAATACAAACATTCCCAGATAGTCATAAATTTTATTATAAAAATGTAACTGCTGGATATAAAATGGTTGGTAATGCCGTACCTCCTAACCTTGCATATTATTTAGCAAAAAAAATAATTGAAGAATTAGCAAGTGTGTATCCTAACAAAATAAAGAGAGTCTAAACTTAGTCCAATTTTTACTCGTTCCTCAGTTCCAGAGACTGGAAGGGGATGGTTCTTTCGCAGTCTCAGGACGGATGGGAATGAGTAATATCTTACCTTGTAGAATATAAGCATTGACAATGTAAATACAATCTTGCTATAATAAAATCATATTAAGAAAAAGGCTTGATTTGAAATTTGAATGGAATAATGAAAAAAGTAAATTAAATTTACAAAAGCATCAAGTCTCTTTTGAGGAAGCAAAAGAAGTCTTTTTAGATCCCGTGCACATCTCAAAACTTGACCATCGTTTCGATTGCTTTGAAGAGAGATGGATAACATTAGGTACAACAACAAAAGATAAAATCTTAGTTGTTACAAATATATTTTTTAATGAAAATGGAGAAGAGATTATTTGTATTATTAGTGCAAGAAAAGCCAATCAAAAAGAAAGGATTTTTTATGAGAAACATTAAAGAAAGAGAAAAATTTGATGATTATGAAATGTTGGATGAGTATGACTTTAGTGATGGAGTTCGTGGGAGATTTTATGAGCCAAAAAAGATACCTGTTTCATTAAGATTAGATAATGATATAGTCCTATTTTTTAAAAAACTTGCAAGTGAGCAAAAAGTTCCATATCAAACGCTTATCAATGCTCTGCTAAGAAAGAAATTACAAAAAGTATGATTAGTGTCCAAAAATCGATATAAAACATACATTAGACTTCTTGCAAAACTAAAAATATAGTACAATACGGAATGAGAAAAATAGATAAATTTATAAATATAGATGATGTAACATTTAAAAGAGTAGTTGGAGTCAAACGTTCAACATTTAAAGTAAT
>JALUBF010000029.1 GCA_027045015.1 Sulfurovum sp. | reverse complement strand
TATTGTATATATTTGATAAATCTTTAATAAACCTCTGATAGGTTATAGATTTGTTGATATTTGCATCAAAGAGCGATGGAACTTCTTTTTTACTATTGAAAGATATTAGCTTTATATCTTTATTTATAGCTTTAAGTGTCCCTGCTATATCTTTCGTATGTTCTTTAAATATATCGGTATCAAAGATAGCTATATCATAAAAACGTCCGTTGGCTATCATCTGTATAAGAGTAGATGTTATATCACTATGAGAGAGATCATAATTTTGAAAATTGATACCATACTCTAAAAACTCTTTCTTGATATTTTCTATAAAATTATTTTGATTGCTAAACATCATAATATTGACACTCTTTAAATCTTCTCCTATCACTTTTCTATCTGAACGCTCTACAACTATGCTTACTTCAAAACGACTCCCCTCTCCTTCTTTAGAAGTAACATTGATTTCTCCACCCATTATATGTGTAAGTCTTTGTGAGATATAGAGTCCAAGCCCTGTTCCTTGGGTATTATCTGTTGAACTAAAAGGCTCAAAAAGAGTAGCTATATTTTTACTAGATATACCGATACCTGTATCATCTATATTTGTTACGATTTTCAATCTATTATCTTCTAACTCTTCAACTTTACTAATGTAAAAATGTATAGAACCTTTTTGAGTAAATTTAGTAGCATTCGATAGTATATTGACAAATATCTGCTTAATTCTTTTCTCATCAGCTTTTACACTGTATTTTAGTGTAGGTGCATCTACTATAAACTCTACATCTTGAGCTATTTTTGAATGTATAAGATTTGCACAATCATTAACAATATCATCTAAATCAACATTAGATAAAGATAGTTCTATACGATTATCTTCAATCTTTGCAACATCCAATAGATCACTAACAAGTGATAAAAGATACTCTGAACTCTCCATCATACTCTTAAGATATTTCGCTTGTATAACATCAAGAGATGTATCTTCTAAAAGTTTACCATAACCCAAGATAGCAGTTAAAGGTGTTCTAAGCTCATGACTAACTGAGGCAACAAAACGTTTTTCATTTGACAAGGAGTCTTCCAAATCTTTATTTATCTGATATAAAAGATTTGTAAGTACCAATTTATCTTGGTTAATGGACTCACACTCTTTTTTACTTTTATATAAATTAGCCTTAAGCTTTTCAATATGTCTTATTATCTCATCTTTATTTTTACAATCTGAAGCATCATAAACTAAATTTGATATATGTTTTATTAACATTTTAAACTCTTCTTTCACTCAATAGTACTGTAACAAATGTCTCATTGTAAAAGATATTATCACTACCATTACAACTACATATCTCTCCATAAGTAAAAAATCCTATCGTTGGTACAGGTGCTACTTCATAAGCTGATTCTACCTCTTTTACTACTAGTTTGTTTAGTACCTGTTTTCTTGAACAACAGGAGAAAACAAGTGATACCTCTGGTGTAAACATCTCATTTTCATCTAATGCTTTTTCGATACTCTCCCCCACATACCCAATCATATTTTTACCTTCTGAAGAAGATAATCTAACATAACTGTTCTCCTTTATATCCCCACCAAATATCAAAGCACCACTACTTTTATCTATATCCAATAAAGCACGACGAACAAAGCTCCCATCATCTCTTCTTACCTCTAACGGATACTCTATCCCTGTTTGAGGTATACTATCTATATCTATATCTAAGTATCTTTTATAGAACTCTATAGCTGGTTTACCATCTATCTCATAGAGAATATTTTTATAAGATTTGGTCACAATCCTCTCTTTCCCAATACCTACCCAACCAAAAGCTACAGCTCCTACTATATCTACTTTTGATCTATCTAATGCTAGTACAACTACTCCTTTTGAGCATATACTATCTTTGGAAAATACAAATGTACCTTCTATCTTCAAGTCATCACCAGATAAACCTCCATAGATATCTTTTATCCCATAAGATAGTAGAGTCTCAGTATATCTTTCCGTATTGAAACTAAGTCCAGAAGAGATAGAAATAAGAGCAGGCTCTTCAAACTCTTTTTTTGCCCAAAGAGCAATCTTCTCTCCTGTTTTCATGTAGTTATTATCTACAACATCTAAAAGTTTAAAGGAGATAGCACTAGGGTCAATATCTAATAACATACAGACTATACTCTCTTCATTTGTACCTACCCCAATAGTTGTATCGGCAGATATCTCACCTGCTGTTGTAGAACCAACTACAATAAAAGGATAATTAGCTAATCTTGATACCAATTTTTCTAAATCATAGATAATAGAAACATATATGAATGCTACTGATGGCTTAAAATATGTTATATCTTGTATATCTATCTTTTCTATCAAATCTTCTATTGAAGATGCATTTAGCACTATACTTTTCATTTTAAAGACTCCTTTTTTTATTTTGTCTTATGATTTTTTCTCTTAGTTGTATAAAATATTCAAAATCATCTAAAAATATTTCTGTTATCTTAGGGTGGAAACGGTTGCCCATTTCTGATTGAAGTATGAAGTAAACCTCTTCTTTTGAGGGGATACCATCTCCATAGTATCCATTTTTAGAGAGAAGTGCATCAAATGTCTCTACAAGAGAGACTATATATGATGCGTTATAAATACGATTTCTACTACTTCTTTTTGGAAAACCAGAACCATCAAAATGCTCTTTTTGTTGAACAACTATACATTTAGCTATTAGTATGAATTTTGTCTGTATATATGTTTTAAGAATATTATTGCCAAAGACCATACATTTATAGTATATCTCTTTATCTTTTTTAGATAGTTCGTACTTTAATGGGGGGGGGGAATTTATGATTTAAAGATAGCATTCCTATGTAACGTATAGTAGTTGCGTAGTATATATCGTCAGCTTGTTCTTCATCATATCCTATCTTCAGACTTAAAGCTTTAGCCAATATAGCTACAACATCTAATGAGTCATCAATACCATATCTTTCATATAGCATTTTCATAAGCATAGATAAGCTTTTTTTTTGAAAAGAAGTTATCTCAGCCTGATTATAGCCTCTATCTTTTTCACTACTTACTATCTTGTTTATTACTCTTTTGCTTGTTACTTTTTTAGCATACAATTCATTGTACTTTTTAAGATACATTTGTCTTTCAAGTTGAGCAAATATCCTAGTATTTAGTTCAGCTAATTTAAAAGGCTTGGAGATAAAATCATCTGCACCCAAATCGTATAACTTTTTCATCTCATCTTCATCGGTTGTAACAATGATAATAGGAATAGAATCATACTTTGAATCTGCCTTAATCTCCTTAAGTGTCTCATATCCATCTTTTTTAGGCATATGCAAATCTAACAATACCAAATCTATAGATCCATTTTCTAAAACATCTAAAGCTTCAAAACCATCATTGGCTTCAAAGGTTTTTATAGTTGCAATCTTATCTAAAAGAGATATGATTAACTGTCGATTAAATCTATCATCATCTACAATCAATATATTTATATCACCTAAAGAGTTCCATTTCATATTGTATCCCATATTTTCAATAGATTAATTTGCATAACTATTTATATTATATATCAATAATACTGATAATAATATAAATTTATAAAATAATTTTATTATATCTTTATAAACAGGATATAGTGTTTATCTTCATCACTCTTACCAAATCCTACTATCTCCATATCTTTATACTCTTTATTGACATCTATCTTAAGTTCATACATCATACTATCCATATTTAGTAACAAAAGAGATGCTAAAAGTTCCTCAATAGTAACTCTTTTACTACTACCATCTATCGTGAACTTTAACTGCTTTGTATCATCATCTACTATGACCTGATTTAACAAAGCTTCTCCTGAGTATATGAGTTTACTCTTATCTGTAGTATCCTCTTTTAGCAGACCTGCTGTTAGAAGATACTCTCCACTATTGCCTATCTCTTCTCGTATATCCTCTATGAGGTCTATGATAAATTTCATTTTGTTTCCTTCAAATACTATTGTATGTCAATTTAGATTGATAAAATTAAAATAGAGTAATATTTAATACTTCCGAAATAGTTAAGATTTTTTTGAGTTGTATTCAGATTTAAAATAGTTTTAGATTTCTCAGTAGTTTACTGTAGATTTGAAGGTTGTGCTGAAGGAGCGTACTCCCAGTACGTGACTGAGATGCACTCCTTCAAAGATGCAGTGAAATACTGCGAAATATTAGCTATTTCGTTTTTCTATGATTTCTTTTGCTACATTCTGTGGCACTTCTTCATAGTGATCAAACTCCATAGCATACGTTGCACGACCTTGAGTCATTGAACGTAAGTCTGTTGAGTAACCAAACATTTCTGAAAGTGGAACAAATGCGTTAACAATTTTGTTTCCAGCTCTATCGTCCATACCAGATACTTGACCTCTACGTTTAGCAACATCACCAATAACATCACCCATAAAATCTTCTGGTACTTCTACTTCTACTTTCATCATAGGTTCTAAGATAACTGGATTAGCTTTTCTACAACCCTCTCTGAATCCCATAGAACCTGCAAGTTTAAATGCCATTTCAGATGAATCCACATCGTGGTAAGAACCATCATAAACAGTTACTTTAACATCTTCTACAGGGTATCCTGCTTGAATACCTCTAGCCATAGCCTCTTGTACCCCTTTGTTAACTGGTTGGATAAATTCTTTTGGAATAACCCCACCTTTAACAGCGTCCACAAACTCATAACCAAATCCTGGTTCTTGTGGTTCAATACGAAGATAAACGTGACCAAACTGTCCACGACCACCTGATTGTTTAGCATATTTGTACTCTTGCTCAACACTATTTCTGATAGTCTCACGGTATGCAACTTGTGGCGCACCAACTTCAGCTTCTACTTTAAACTCTCTTTTCATTCTATCTACAAGAATTTCAAGGTGAAGTTCACCCATTCCTGAGATGATAGTCTGACCAGACTCTTCATCTGTAGATACACGGAAAGATGGATCTTCAGCAGCTAGTTTACCAAGTGCAAGTCCCATTTTTTCTTGGTCAGCTTTTGTTTTAGGTTCAACTGCAACAGAGATAACTGGATCTGGAAAATCCATTCTTTCAAGAACAACTTTATCTTTATCTGAACATAGTGTATCACCTGTAGTTGTATTTTTAAGACCAACAACTGCACCAATTTCACCAGCATAGATTTCAGAAATTTCTTCTCTTTTAATAGCGTGCATTTTCATGATACGACCAACACGCTCTTTTTTCTCTTTAGTAGAGTTAAGAACGTAAGAACCTGACTCTAAAGAACCACGATATACACGGATAAATGTTAACTGACCAACAAATGGGTCTGTCATAATTTTAAATGCCAATGATGCAAACTCACCATCATCTGTAGAATCTACAGTTACTTCAGCATCTTCATCATCCATCTCTGTACCCTTAATAGCAGGTGCTTCAACTGGTGATGGAAGGTAAGCAACAACTGCGTCAAGTAGAGTTTGAACACCTTTGTTTTTGAAAGCAGTTCCTGGAAGCATTGGTACAACATGCATACCAATAGTTGCAGCTTTAATACCAGCTACAATCTCTTCTTCAGTAAGCTCTTCACCTTCCATATATTTTTCCATAAGCTCTTCGTTACCATCAACTTCAGAGATACCTTCTATAAGTTTTTCTCTAAACTCATCAGCTTGATCTTGAAGTTCAGCACGGATTGGCTGTACATGATAGTTAGAACCCATTTCTGCATCTTGATCCCATACAACTTCTTGCATTTTTACTAAATCAATAACACCTTCAAATGCATCTTCAGCACCGATAGGAAGTTGAATTACAAGTGGATTACCTTTAAGTCTGTCTCTAATTTGTCTTTCAACTTCTAAGAAATCAGCACCTGTTCTATCCATTTTGTTAACAAATACAAGTGAAGGTACACCATAACGGTTTCTTTGTCTCCATACAGTTTCTGATTGTGGTTGAACCCCACCAACAGCACAAAATACAGATACAGCACCATCAAGAACTCTCATAGAACGCTCAACTTCAATAGTAAAGTCAACGTGACCTGGAGTGTCAATAATGTTAATTTGTTTACCTAACCACTCACAAGTAGTAGCAGCAGAAGTAATAGTGATACCTCTCTCTTGCTCTTGTTCCATCCAGTCCATTGTTGCAGCACCATCGTGAACTTCACCAATTTTATGCTCAACACCTGTATAGAAAAGGATTCTTTCAGTAGTTGTTGTTTTACCTGCATCAATATGTGCAGCAATACCGATGTTTCTTACGTCTTCAAGTTTATGCGTTCTTGCCATAAGTTAGTTCCTTACCATCTATAGTGAGCAAATGCTTTGTTAGCTTCTGCCATTTTATAAGTATCTTCTTTCTTCTTGAAAGCAGAACCTTTTTCTGTTGCAGCATCCATAAGTTCGTTACTTAAACGCTCCATCATTGTTCTTTCATTTCTTTTTCTAGCAGCATCAACGATCCATCTAATACCTAAAGATTGTTGTCTTACAGGTCTAACTTCGATTGGCACTTGGTAAGTTGCCCCACCTACTCTTCTAGATTTTACTTCCATTACTGGTTTGACATTATCCATCGCTTTGATAAATACTTCAATACCTTTTTCACCAGATTTTGATTCAATTCTCTCTAACGCAGCATACATTACTTTTTGTGCTGTACTTTTTTTACCATCTAGCATTACTGCATTGATGAACTTTGTTAATACTTTAGAACCAAATACTGGATCTGGCAGTACTGGTCTAACGGGAGCTTTTCTTCTTCTCATTGTTCTTCCTTCAATTGTTATAATTTACTCAAAAATTTTAAAAAATTTCTGCTATTGCTTCTCAGAATATATACTGATACTCAATGTTATTCAGCTCTCACTTTTCATAGTCCTATGCTGAAGAGAACTTAGCATATCTTTTGACTATTTAGGTCTTTTTGTTCCATATTTAGAACGAGCAACAGTTCTACCTGTAACACCTGACGCATCTAATGCACCACGAACGATATGATATTTCACACCAGGTAAATCTTTAATTCTACCTCCACGTACTAGTACGATAGAGTGTTCTTGAAGGTTATGACCCTCACCACCGATGTATGAGATTACTTCAAATCCTGATGTCAATCTAACTTTTGCAACTTTTCTTAAAGCTGAGTTAGGTTTTTTTGGAGTTGTTGTATAAACTCTAGTACATACACCTCTTCTTTGAGGACATTTTACAAGTGCAGGTGATTTTGATTTTTTCACTTGCTTTTTACGTTCTTTACGAATCAATTGGTTAATTGTAGGCAAATTGTTTTCCTTTAATGTATTTCCATCTGCATGGATTAGTTTGAATTGAATCTGGTTTTTACACCATAGTCAAATATTTGACAAATACTCTGCTATAGCGTAGAAAAATGGAGGCATATTATATCAAAATTTTTATTGTATTTCTCTTATAGATATTTTTTCATATCTATAAGAGAAAATGTGAACTAACCAACCCCTAAAGAGGATTGTAATTTCAACTATTTACTTATTAAAGTAAATGCCCCATCTGCTCTTTTTTTACCTGCAAGTAATGTTCATTATATGGGTTTGATTTTATCTGTATGGGTAGACGCTCTACTATCTCTATATCTTTTAAACTCTCTATCTTATTTGGATTGTTTGTAAGCAGTTTTATCTTACTTAAACCTAAATGTTTTAAGATAAACTCTACCACTTCATAGGTACGTTCAT
>JALUBF010000028.1 GCA_027045015.1 Sulfurovum sp. | reverse complement strand
ACTATAATGTCCCCAGAAAAATAACCGAATCAAGATATATTTTTATTCCTAAATGATAAAATTAAATAGATAAAAAGAGGATTGTATTATGAGTAGAAAAAGAAAAACATATAGTGCAGATTTTAAAGCAAAATTAGTACTTGAATTATTAGAAGAGAGACAGACTCTTAATGAGATAGCAAGTAAATACGATGTGCTTCCAAAAAGTTTGAAAGATTGGAAAAAGCAATTTCTAGCTAATGCTTCACTAGCATTTGATAAGAGTGCTGTTGTTAAAGAGTATAAAGAGGAGATTGAACAGCTATCCAAAGAAAAAGATAAGATGGCAAAAAAACTTGGAGAAGTGATAGTAGAGCGAGATTGGGTAGTGGGAAAGCTAAAAAGCTTGGACTTATCGACTAGAAAAGAGATGGTCGATAAAGAAGGTGTTCAAGCTAAAAACTTAAATCCTTCACTAAATCGTCAATTAAAATTATTACATATCAGTAAAACAGCACACTACTATACCCCAGTAGTGCCATTCAGTAGCAAAGAAGATATAAAGCTTCTTAACACCATCGATAAGATACATACAAAGTATCCTTACTATGGCACAAGAAGAGTAATGAAACTTTTGGCTAGATTAGGTTTTAAAGTAGGTAGAAAACTTATTAAAAGAGCCTTTGAATTTATGGGGATAAGAGCTTTGTATCCTAAGCCTAGAACTACTAAAGCTAATAAAGAACATAAAAAGTACCCATACTTACTTAATGAATTTAAAAATGATGATAACCAAGTTGTTATAGATGCTCCTAACAAAGTATGGAGTGCGGATATAACCTATATCAAATTAGATAAAGGCTTTGCTTATTTATCAGCTATTATAGATTAGCATACTAAAAGAGTTCTTTCTTGGAGACTATCTAACAGTATGGATGTCTCTTTAACAACCAGTGTGCTTAATGATGCATTGGCACTATATGGTAAGCCAGAGATATTTAATACCGATCAAGGAAGTCGTGTAACCCCGCACGAAGGAGGACAATATACAGCTAAAGAGCATATTGATATATTAGTCCAAAATGATATATCAATCTCCATGGATGCAAAAGGTAGGTCAATAGATAACATTGCAATAGAGAGGTTCTGGAGAAGTTTAAAATATGAAGATGTCTATCAATCATCATACAATAATATCAAGGAGGCAAAAAAGGGAATTGGTGAATATATTAATACTTACAATAGTGAAAGATTACATTCAGCACTAGATTACTTAACACCTGATGAAGTATATTTTAAAGGTGTCAATAATATCTATTATGATGCTAAAGATTTGTTACAAGAGGTAGCATAAGTGCTTGGAATAAAAAAGAATTTAGGATTGGTATTGACAAGTGGGGACATTATAATAAATTGCTTTCTTATAGTTGTAAAAAGTTAAAAAATTCAAAAAAGATAACCATATTTTGTACTAAAGATATGAAAGTATGTAAAACTAAAAAAGAGATAGTAGTTAATGTATCTACTATCTAAACTCTTTACCTACTTAATTTTGCCACCTGGCATTTTTATAATTGCTCTAATTTTTGCAGGGGTTTGGTGCAAGCGCTTTAGGTGGCTTTTTATTACTTTGGGTGTTGTTTTTTATCTGCTTAGTATTAAGCCGGTAGCAAACTTGCTGCTTGAACCTTTAGAGAGTATAACATATGTAGACTCTAATGCCTCTAGTGTTG
>JALUBF010000027.1 GCA_027045015.1 Sulfurovum sp. | reverse complement strand
TCCTGAACCTACAAAACTTGAAGAGACTACCAAAACTGATGATGATTTAGAACTTGATTTAGACTCTTTAGATCTATTTGATGATACTCCTAAAGAAGTTGAACCTGAAATGGAACTTGAAGATGTTGATATCAATATTGATATTAAAACTATAAGTAAATCAATGGGCTTTTCAGAAGATGATTATCAAGAGTTTTTAGATGATTTTATAAATACTGCTCATGAATTAGAAGATGATTTAAGAGGTAATGATGAAGATAGCCGTACAGAAGCTTTAGAAACACTATCTAATCTATCTGAAATGTTACAACTTCTATTTATGAAAAAATTTCTTTACAATGATATAGATTTATTCTATAAAACTTTATCAAAGATTGAAAATAATTATAAAGAAGTTCAAAGTAATGATTTAGAGACAACCCCAAATAATGAAGAACCAAAAGAAGAAGTAGTCATTCCAGATATTGTAGAAGAAAAAGTACCAGATACAGCTACATCTAAAGGTTTTGGTACGATTGATTTAAGCGATGTTAAACCGAAACATTTTGACTTCCAATTAGAAGCAGCAGCTAATGATTTATCTCTTCCTATTGACTTAATCGAAGAATTTGTTCATGACTTTATAGACCAAGCCCATGACGAGACACCAAAAATGTTAAAATTTTATGAAGAAGGAAATCTTGATGCTATTCAAAAGATAGGACACCTTCTAAAAGGAGCATCTAGTAATCTACGTATAAATCCATTGGCAGATACTCTATTTAAGATTCAATTTTGTGAACAACCAAATCAACTTGAAATGCTTATCAAAGATTATTGGGCTCACTTTTTGTCTCTTGAAAATCAAATTAACGTAATATCTAACTAAAAGGAAATAAACTATGACCATACGAAATAGACTAAAATTAATTGGATTATTACCAATTACATTATTCATAATACTTTCAAGTTATTTCTTTATAACTTCATATATGAATTATGAGCAAGCAAATGCATTAAAAACTACACTAAAAAACAATAAACTTATAGATGATACTCTCGTAAATATAAGAAAAGAGAGAGGTATGACTGGTTTATTTATTGCTAGTGATAAAAAAGAGTTTAAAGACTCATTAAAAGAACAAAGAGAATTATCTGATAAATCCATATCTATATTAAAGAAAAATATCACTATTTCAAATCCTACTCTTTTACCTTTTTTATCTAAATATGTAAATAATAGTATGCAAACAAAAATGTATAAAAAGATGCTATCTGATACGAATCATATTAAAACTATAAGAAAAGATATTGATAAAAAAGATATAGACTTTAAAACAGCTTTTTTTACTGACTATACAGATAAATTAATAGTTCCTATCTCAAATAATCTTCTATCCATTAGAAATTATACCTTAACACCTGATATATCATCACTTATATCATCAGTAACCAAAATCTATACTGCAAAAGAAAATGCTGCATTAGAAAGAGGTTTTATAGGATACTATATAGCTAAAAAAATTCCAATGTCATCTAATGACATATCATTATGGAATAATCTAAAAACAACTGCAAATATCTTTAACTTAAGACAAACTACAAATAGTAAATTAAAAGCTCAAATAAAAAAACTTCTTCAAAATAAATCTTCTAAAAAGATTTTAGGAGATTTAGATAAAATGTCATCAGAGATTAGAGATAATGCAATAAGTGCCAATCATAATAAAAATGCTATAGATTGGTTTACTCTTCAAACAAAAAAAATATCTCTCATATCTAAAGTTGAATTTATTATCTCAAATCAATTATGGGAAAAATCAAATGCCTATTTAAAAGAACAGATTATTATTCTTTCTATATCTGCTATTTTCTTACTTCTTAGTCTTATTCTAGCTTATGTTGGATATATTACAACACGTGGTATTACAGAGAATATGAAAGAGCTTTCAGATGTCTTAAATAAAGCTATTGACGAAATAAAAACTAGTGATCAATATGCTGAAGCAGATACACTGGCTATTGAAAATATCAATTTAGATACTCATAAAGGTACTAGAGATGCCTATAAATTCCTTGAGAGTTTAGTTGAGAATGCAAAAGATGATAAAGTAATTGCACTTCAAGCAAATGAAGCAAAATCTCTTTTCCTTGCCAATATGTCTCACGAGATTCGTACACCACTCAATGGTATTGTTGGATTTACAGAAATTCTTCGTAGTACAAATCTTACTGAAGAACAACAAGAGTTTTTATCTATCATCGATAAAAGTTCAGAAAATCTTCTTAGTATTATCAATAATATTCTTGATCTTTCTAAAATTGAAAGTAACAAAGTTGAAATTGAAAATGTGCTATTTGATACATCTGAAGAGTTTGAATCTGCAGTAGAGACATATTCAGTATCTGCTACAGAGAAAAATATTGACCTTAACTTCTACATGGATCCTACTATCGCAGGAAAAGTTAAAGGTGATCCTACAAAGATTAAAGAGATTATTATAAATCTATTATCAAATGCTATTAAATTTACATCGTATGGTGGAGAGATAAATGTTGAAATTTCAAAAATAACAGATGAAAATGGTATAAATAGGATTAAATTCCTAGTACAAGATAACGGTATTGGTATGACTAAAGAGCAACAATCTCGTATATTTGATGCCTTCTCTCAAGCAGATGTCTCAGTTACAAGAAAATATGGTGGAACAGGTTTAGGGCTTACAATTTCAAGACAATTTATTGATCTTATGGGTGGTAAACTAGAGTTAGAGAGTGTACCTGATCAAGGAACATCATTTTTCTTCTCTTTAGCATTAGATGAAGTAGATACAGATGAAGAGACTTATGCAAATGTATTTAAAGAAATTACCATAGGAAAATATGAACAAGATAAAAAAACAACATTAGATAAGTATCTTGAAAAATATCTTCAATATTTTGGACCATCAGTAAAACATTTTCAAGCAATAGGAGAATTAAAACTATTAGAAGATAAAAATCTATGTAAAAATTATTGGATAGATATTGATAAAGTAGATAAAAAGCTATTGGATACACTTCACCATATAGATAAGTCTAAACTTGTTATTATTGCAAATGTTACAAGTCGTGAAAGAGTGGAAGAGTTAGGTTTAGAACAAGAACAAATTATGTATAAACCTATTACCATTACAAAACTAAAAACTGTACTTAACAAAAGTCTTGATTCCAAACCAAAAGTAATATCAAATAACGAAAGAATACAAGCTACAGAATTTAATGCTCATGTACTTGTTACAGAAGATAATCTTATCAATCAAAAACTTATCAAACGTATTCTTGAATCTCATGGTATTACAGTTGATTTAGCAAATAATGGTCTTGAATCATTTGAAAAACGTAGATCAAATAACTACGACTTATTGTTTATGGATATACAGATGCCAATTATGGACGGTATTGAAGCCACTCATGAAATAATTGATTATGAAGAAGATGAAGAATTACCACATGTTCCTATAGTTGCATTGACAGCAAATGCGTTAAAAGGAGATAGAGAAAGATTTATCAATGAAGGTATGGACGAGTATATTACAAAACCTATTGAGACAACAGAACTTGTATATATACTAAATAAATTTTTATCTAAGAAAAAATCAAATCCAAGTCATACAAAAGTAGAAGATAAAAAACCAACTCCTAAAGTAGAAGAAATTGATGAAGATATAGATATATCTAGTATGATTATAGAAGATAGTAAAGAGGAGATTTTAGATATATCAGATATGATGGAAGAAGATAAAACAAATCAAAATAAGAAAAAAATACTTCTTGCAAAAAAACTACTACTTTCAAGAAAAATATTTTCTAAAATATTAGATAATATCGATGAAGAATATGATACGTTAAAAAATGTAAAAGAGTTAAAAGATAAATTATCTACAAATGAGTATGATATAGTCTTTACAGATATAAATCTAATAGATGAAGATATAATCAATATATCTAAAGATATAGCTATAATTTCATCAACTGATATATCTAAAAAAGCTGATCCCATTTCTGTTCCTAGAGGAGAGACTATTAGTGGTTCAGTAAGTAAAGAAGAGATCAAAGATCTTATTAAAAAATATAGAGGATAATAAATATGGGATTAAAAGTACTAGTTGTTGATGATGATTTTATCAATAGAAAACTTCTGCATACGCTTTTAAAGAAGCATGATACAATATCAGAGATAGTAGAAGCAGAGAATGGTTCTGATGCTTTAGATAAACTGAGACAAGAGGACAATATAGACCTTATTCTACTAGATATAATGATGCCTATTGTAGATGGAGTAGAGTTTTTAAAGATATTTAGATCAGATGAAATCAATGCTAATATACCTGTTATTGTTTTATCTACAGATGATACAAGAAAAACTGAAGTATTTGATAATGGAGCAAATGACTTTTTACGCAAACCTATCAAAGAGGAACAACTCTTTGATAAGATAGCTCAATGGACTTAAAAAACCTTTAGACTCTCACATATAAGAGAGTCTTACATAATAAATTTAAGTCTATTTGACAAATATCTTTTTTAAAACATCTTCTACATTTGATACCCCTATAATATTAACATTATCTTTTACTTCACTAGGAATATCTTCTAAATCACGCTCAACATTTTTAACTGGTATAAGAGCCTTTTTAACTCCAGCTTTATAGGCAGCTATAAGTTTCTCTTTGAGTCCTCCTATAGGCAATACCTTACCTCTTAGTGTAACCTCACCTGTCATGGCAACTTCATTGTCTATCTTCTTTGAAGAGAGGATTGAAGCTATCACTGAGACCATAGCTATACCAGCACTAGGACCATCTTTTGGTGTAGCACCTTCAGGTACATGGATATGCAAATCATAACGCTTATATACTTCAGATACATCAAGTGCTATACGCTCTTCCAACTCTTTTGTTGAGTGAGGGATAACTGAAGTTGGTATCTCCAATATTTTATTGTCTATAAGCTTTTTAACTACCGTATATGCTATGCGTACTGACTCTTTCATAACATCACCAAGACTACCAGTAAGCTGTAGCGTACCTTTACCTTTTATCTTTGTAGCTTCTATAGTTAGTACATCTCCACCAACAGATGTCCATGCAAGTCCAGATACTACTCCAACTTGTGGATTTTCATCTATCAATGATATCTCAAATACTTTTTTATCTGTAAACTTATCTAAGTTCTTTTTAGTGATAGATATAGTATCTTTACTACTATCTTCTAAAAACTCTCTAGCACTTTTTCTCATAAGAGATGCTATGCGTCGTCTAAGATTTCTAACCCCTGCTTCTCTTGTATACTCATCTATGAGTATCTTTAGTGCTTTAGTAGAGATAGAAAATTCTCTAGCTTTTAGTCCATGTTTTTTTAACTCTTGAGGTATTAGATAACGTGATGCTATCTCAAATTTCTCTTTTGGAGTATATGAGTTTACACCTATAAATTCCATTCTATCTCTAAGTGGTGCTGGTATTTTTCCTACATCATTAGCAGTAGCTATAAATATCACCCTACTAAGGTCTATATTGAAATTTAAATAATAGTCTCTATATTTGCTATTTTGTTCAGGGTCAAGTATCTCTAAAAGTACTGCTGTAGGGTCTCCACGCATACTACGCCCAACCTTGTCTATCTCATCTAAGACTATAACTGGATCCATACTTTTAGCTTCTATAACTCCTTGCACCAAACGCCCTGGCATTGCACCAACATATGTACGTCTATGACCTCTAAGCTCATTTACATCTTCTAGTCCACCAAGAGCTATACGCACAAGTGGACGACCAAGAGCTGAAGCTATAGAGTTTGCCAAAGATGTTTTACCTACACCTGGAGGTCCTGCAAAACATAAGATAGCACCAACACTATCTTTTTGCTTTATGCCACGAAGTTCAATCAACTCTTTAACTGCAAAAAACTCTACTATACGCTCTTTAGGTTTAACTAAAGAGTAGTGGTCTTTATCTAATTGAGTAGATACATCTTTAATATTGAGATTTTTTTTACTTAACTTTCCAAAAGGTATATCAAGTACCCATTCTAAGTAACTTTGAAGCATATTTGCATCAGCAGATTCTGGATGCATACGTGCAAAACGATTGAGTTGTTTACTAATCTCATTGTAGGTATCTTCTTCTATATGAGGTTTCAACATCTCTACTTTTTCTCTAAAAGATGCTACCTCCTCCTCTCTTTGAGTATCTGTTCCCAACTCTTGTTGTATCTCTTTGAGTTGCTCTTTTAAGAAATACTCTTTATTTGTCTGTTCTATCTTATTATGAACCTTTGAACGTATCTCACGCTCTATCTTGGCAGATTCTATTTGAGAGGTTACAATATCTATAAGTTCTAAAAGACGTTTTTCCACATTTAACTCAACATATAGTTTATAAGCTATATCTTTCTCAAATTTTAACATAGAAGAGATAAGATCAGCTATACGATTTGGATCATCATTCTCCTCTATAGTACGAAGTAAATCATCTGATATTTGTGAATTAAAAGTAGAAAGCTGTTTTAATTTATCTTGCAATATACTCATCATAGCATCTATTTTAAGCTTATCATATGGCTCAAATGTAACTATGTCTATCTTCGCACTATTTATATCAGAAGTAACATCTTGCTCTACTATCTTCGCACGAGATAGACCTTGAAATAGTATCTTAACACGCCCATCTGGTAAATCTACCTTACGCATAATAGAGCCTACAACTCCTACTTTATACATAGCATTAAACTCTCTACTGCCCTCTTTACCCACTATAGAAGAGATTATAAATAGCAATGAGTTACTATCCATCACTTTACTAACTGCTTCTATATCTTTTTTATGAGTCAAGAAAATAGGACTTATCATAAAAGGATAAAAAAATAGCTTATCTTCTACAATAACAGGTAAAATAGTTGGAAAATCATCATAATCACTTAATTGCATATAAACTCCTTTCAATTTTAATATATTTTAGTTAAAGATTTTACCAACAATTCCTTCTTTAGGAGCTGTAATATCTGTCATCTCTACTATTGACTTTTTATTTTTATCTCTATATATTTTAGCTGCCTTTTTATGTCCTGTACGTTCATAAAGAGATGCTATATTTTCATTAAGTAGATATTTACTCATATAAAGACGAGCAAGTATATTATTTACTAAAGGAGTATAGATAGAATCTGGATAACTATAGATGTATGAGTTACAAGCACCGATAGTATCCATAATCAATTTTTGATCTTTATATACATCTTTTATACCTAGAAAAGATGCCTCAAGCTTCATAAAATCTGTATATTTTAAAGAGCTATAATCACCAAAACGTTTATTGTACTCATCTAAATAGTATTTAGACAATATATATTCTTCCTTATTCATATGTGCATTTGCAAGCATCATAATAGCTGTTTTTACAAGTGTAGAATGTAAATGCTCACTTTTTAATGATATATAGTAAGCATCTGCTTTATCTAAATTACCACTACCTATACTTTTGGCTATATTTCTATACCAATATATAGCTGGTTTATTAAACTCTGATACACTACTATTGGTTTTTGCACACCCAACAAAAAGAAATGTCAAAACAGATACCAATAACAATAAAACACTTTTTCTAAAATTCACAATCTCACCTCATATACAATATTTTAATTTTTTATAATATCTCAAAATATGTAAAATACATATTATATCTTCAATAAAAAAACTATTTTACCTAAAAATATAAAATATACATAAAAAATAGCTAGATTTATATCTCATTTCATAAAAAATATGGTATATTTAGGTAAGTATTGTTTTAAGAAAAGCCAAACCTATCGTGAGGTAGGGACGGAAAGCCACGGATCTTACCAAGATAGCCGAGTTACCTACCATGAACTTTTTGTTTATGGCATCTTTTCGATGTACATACAAATAAACCAGTTTATCTGGAAAAAAAGGATTGAGAATGAGAGAGTTTTCTAA
>JALUBF010000026.1 GCA_027045015.1 Sulfurovum sp. | reverse complement strand
ACATAAAGCTGTCCAACTAAAAGTATATACTCACTTTATAAAAATATTAGGATTTATAAATGAGTATAATAATTAGCAAAGATAAACTATATATCAGAGCGAAGAAAATAGTTCTAAGTGATAACAACTGCTCTATCTCTTATCTGCAGAGAAAGTTAGAGATAGGTTACAATAGAGCTGGATTAATAATCGAAGCACTACAAAGAGATGGTGTAATAAGTTCCCCAGATAAAGATGGCATTCGTAAGATAATCTAAAAACAAGAAATAATTAGATAAAATATCTATAATTTAAAGGAAAAATAGAGATGGCGAAATATATACTATTTGATACAGAGACAACAGGAAATCAAGAAGAAGATAGAATCATACAAGTTGGTGCTATGATTGTAGATGCTAAAGGTGAAGTAGAAGTTTTTGATGAGCTTTGTAGTACAGTTTTGCCTATAAAGATAGAAGCTATGGTTGTTCATGGAATCACTCCTGATTTAATAGCAGGTAAGGGTCTATTTACAGAAACCAACTTTTATAAAACTTTACAATCCTTAAACAATCAAGAAAATTATCTTATAGCTCATAATATGCCATTTGACATGGGAATGATGGAAAAAGAAGGTTTTGTATCTCAAATACAAATTATAGATACCCTTCGAGTTGCCAAACATCTACTTCCTGAACAAAAGTCAAAAGCACTTCAGTATCTTAGATATGCACTCGAACTCTACAAAGAGGAGCAAGCTGAAGCTGATAAATACAACATTACTATCAAAGCTCATGATGCTATTGGTGATGTACTTGTAATGAAGTTGTTACTGTCTAAACTTGTTGCCCTTACTAAAGAACAATTCCCAGATGCAAACCCAATGGTAAAGATGGAAGAGCTTACCAAAATTCCTATCTTTATAGAAACTTTTGCATTTGGAAAACATAAAGGTAAAAAAATAAGTGAAGTTTGCAATAGTGATATAGGATATATTAATTGGATGCAGAAAAATATGGACTTAGATGTTGATATGAAGTACACACTAGAAACAATTTTAGGACATTTGTAAAATAAGGAAAATTATGACAACAACACATTTTATGCTCATGTATGATTCATGTAGTGGTACTGCTATAAAAGATAGATTTGCTACTCTTGGTGTGAGCGATGTAGAAGTAGGTAACTTTGCAATGCTACTTGATATGCTGCTTGAGTATAGACTATTAGCAAGTATCCCAAAAAATCAATGGGAGTACGATGTTGAAAAAGCTATACTTAAAAATACTAAAGCCTTTTGGAGTAGAAGTATTGGAATAGATGAGACTGCAGTTTTAGATGAAGTAACAAAAAGCTTAAATACTCTTCTCAATAGTATGCATTTAGATGATTTAGTGTTGCCAGAGCTTGTTAGTAGTGAAAGTAAACGCCATATGACTTACTACAGTGATTTACGAAATCTTCATAATGACATAAAAACTTTTCCTTCTGAGATACAAAAAGCAAAGCTTATAAAAGAGAATATCAATCTTAAACCTATAAAAAATATTGTTGTTTATACTGATAAATCAATTCCTCTGCTTAAATGGCAAGAGGAATTAATAGAGTTATTAAACATTGAATTGTATAGTGAACAATATAGTAAAATCTATTATGATATTTTCAATCAAAAGAGAGCCACAAAAAACAAAGATATTTCATATATGCAGAATAATCTTTTCTCTATAAACACTAACGAAGAGAAACCTAAAATAGAAAATATACAGTTTTTAGTAGCAAGAGATCTACTACAAAGTGTAGAAGTTAGTGCAGGAATGGTGCAAAACATAGTAAAAAATGGTGATAGCTTTGAAGATATTACAATAGTAGTTCCTAATGGTGGATTTGATAAAGATTTTTTAATCGATACTTTTGATAAGTTCCATATTCCACTCTCGAGAGCATCTAAAAAAGAGCAGTATACTGACTTCGCAACACAATGGATAAAAAATGCAATCCAAGGACAAAAGAGTTTGAGTGATCCTATGGTATTTGCTTCTATGTTATCATCTCCAATCATGCCTTATAGTAGCTCTATGGGGCAATATTTTGCACAAAAAGCATTTGAAGATTCATTAGAGAGTATTTCTCTTGATACATATGATGAG
Organism: Sulfurovum sp.; assembly: GCA_027045015.1. GTDB lineage: Bacteria > Campylobacterota > Campylobacteria > Campylobacterales > Sulfurovaceae > Sulfurovum. The sequence goes on along the minus strand of JALUBF010000026.1, from coordinate 5,873 downwards.
AAGATAAAATTTATAATAACAACTGTGGCTTCTTGGCAAAAAAGCAGTAGTGTGGATAAGCTGTTTATGAAAAACTTATATACGATAAATGACTATATAGGCTCTACAAAGAAATTAGCAGTTCACAAGCAAAGATTTAAAACACAATTAGAGATACTAAGTGAGTATATTAATAGCTTGGAGAATTTTGATATATTTTCATTATCACAGCAGATTAATGAGAGTGTTATAGAGGAGAGTATCTCCTCTGTTGGTTATCTAAAAAGTGTACATGTTATAGATGAGCATGAACTCTATCTTGATACTACTAAACACATTATTTTTTTAGGGTTTAATGATGGACACTACCCTTCACAACTCTCCAAACAAGGTGTGTTCTCTCACACACAATGGGAAGAGTTAAGTGAGCAGTTACAACTTGATTTAGATATGCAACAAAATGCATACAGACTAAACAAACATTTATTTATGCAGCAGATACAGAGTGCCACACAAAGTATTACATTCTTATCTAGTGCTCTTGATTTAGCTGGAGATAGAATGGAGATTTCTTCAACTCTTAGTGATATTGCATACTGTTTTAAAGATAGCAACGATAAAGAGTTAGATGCAGAGAAACACTTGATATGGTTAGAGAAGGGTGATGTCCAGCCACTCTTTTATAAGAGATCTTTAGAAGAAACGACACAAAAAGAGCACTATATACCACTATTTAATGATATAAATCTTGGAATAAATCTGTTCAGTTTACGTAAAGAGGAAGATGGCATAACTAATAAACCAGAATCTCCAAGTAGTTTAGAGAAGCTTATGATTTCTCCACTAGCATGGTTTTTATATAGGCAAGGATTAGAGTCTAAAGTTTGGGGTGTTCAAGAACTCAATGTTGCTATGCAAGGGACTATTGCACATGGTGTATATGAAGATTGTTTTAACAAAAAAAATCCTAATGGTGATATAACCAAGATAGATAAAACAATAGAGAAAAGAATTATTAAACATGCATTATTTTTAAATCAACCACATTTAACTCTTGTAAAAGAGCAGTTAGTAAATGAGATAAAAAAATCTATCATTACATTTAAAGAGATGATTGATGATTGTGGTATGCAGGTTATCAGTGCAGAAAATAAGCTTACCGGTAGTTTTTCAGGCATAAATATTGCAGGTAGAGTGGATGTGATTGTAGAGATAAATGGTGTAAAGATGATTATAGATTACAAAAAATCTAAAAGCTCTAAAAGAGTAAAAAGGATGGAAGAAGGTTATGATCATCAACTCCTGCTCTATAGAGAGATGCTAGGTGAAGAAGATGCAATAACGGCATACTTCACCTTAAATGATGGAACACTTGTTGTAGATAAAGAGATAGGATGCAACTCTAGTGGTAGCTATACTATGAAAGAGATATCGGATGAGTGTAGCGTTAATGCAAAACAGATTATGCAAGAGAATATAGCAGATATAAAAAATGGTATCATCAGATTAAATAGTGATGAAGATGCTTCTCTTTGGGATAAAAGAGGAGTGACTGCGAGCTATACACTTGACTCAGCATTAGTCTCATTTTTTATTAAAGATACAATGGAGGAAGAGGTATGAGTTTAGATATAAAGTTTCAGAAATTAAATATAATCTCAGCAGGTGCTGGAAGTGGAAAAACTTATACTGTACAGACAACTTTAAACAGATGGCTAGAGTCAAATAAAATTCAAGCAGATAAAATATTGGCAGTTACTTTTACTAAAATGGCAGCCTCTGAGATGCAAACGAGAATCAAAGGTGCACTTCTTAGTAGTGGTAAACTTGATGATGCTCTCAAGCTAGAGCAGGCGACTATCTCTACTATTCATAGTTTTGGTCAAGAGCTAACACAATCTTTTGTTTATGAGCAAGGAATGTCGCCGAGGGTAAGACAGCTTAATGACTCAGAACAAGAGATACTGTTACAACTTGCCCTTAGTAGTCAAAAGCAGATTGCATCAGTTATAAAAAATCTTGAGTTCCTGGGGTATACAGCAAAGTACACTGGTAGTGATTTTATCACACCTATAGATATGCTTCAAAACAAGGTAATGCACCTTATTAACTCATTTAGGACTATTGCAGTTACTTCAAGAGATATGAAAAAACTCCTTCTCTCTTTAAGAAAAGAACTTACAGATATCTATGGAGCGACAGAGGATGAAAGTGTATTAAATAGTCAGTTACATAGAGCAGTAAAATCACTTCTTAGTAGTTTTCCTCACAGTCAAAAACCACAAAAGAGCAGTGTTAAAAAAGATGAAGATTTTGATAAAGATTTTGAACAATTACAACTTGCCTTAGATATTAGAAATATAGAGACATCATCTGCACTATGGGTAAGATTGCAAAGTCTGAGAATAATTAAAGTTGATGATAATTATAAAAAATTAGTAACTAATATTATGGAGATAGCCAATAAACTTTCATCTCACCCATTGCCATTAAGAAACGCCATAGAACATATAGAGATGATTTTGGAACTTAGCTTAAAAACTTTAGAATTATATAATGAGAAAAAACGTCAAAATGCTCTTATAGATTTCTCAGATATGCTTTATCAAGCTAATGCAATTTTAGAGAATGAAGAGTATATTAAAGAGATTGCAGAAAATTTTGACTGTTTGGTTATAGATGAGTTCCAAGATACTAACCCTATTCAGTTTGCACTTCTTTGGAAGTTTCAGCAGTATGGAGTGCCTACATTGATTGTAGGGGATCTCAAACAATCAATTATGGGCTTTCAAGGAGCAGACTCTTCTCTTTTTAAATCACTTATTCAAAATGATGAGGGTAAGCTTCACAAACTCCAGCAAAATTATAGAACAACACCATCCTTGATGCAGTGGATTAATATGATGGGAGAGGGATTATATAAGGATGACTATACACATTTAGAACCCATGTCTAAATATCCTAGCACTATAAACTCTATGCATATAATCAATTTTGATGATAATAATTGGAGTGCTAGAGGTACAAAAGTAAAAAGTAACTATGGCAAATTGCAATACCATGCAGTAACACAAGAAGTTAAAAAACTACTTGAGTCCAAACAGACTATTTATGATAAAGATGCTGGAGTAAGCAGAGAGATTATGCCATGTGATATAGCTATATTAGCACCTTCTCATAGTATATTAGCTAGTTATGCCTCAACACTAAGAGAATATGGTGTGGAGGTAACTATCAAAGAAAATGGTTTTATATCATCCATCATAGTACAAATTCTCTATCATGCACTCTGCTATCTGAGCAATGAGAAAGATAGCTATGCAGGGTTATATCTTACTACAACTTATATGGGAGATATGGAACTTGAAGATGCATTAAAAGAGTATATCGAAAATAACAAACGGATAGAACATCCATTATTAGAGAGAATAGATATTATAAGAGAAGAAGTAAAAACTTTTACTATTAGTAAAAAGCTACTTGCTATTATAGACGCTTTATCATTATGGGATTTTGTCCTAGAACATGAAAATAGTTTGCAAGAGAGAGCTAATCTACTCAAGTTTATTCAGCTATGTGATGAGTTTGAATCTATGCAATATGAATCTTTACATGCTCTAGGTATATATGGGAAAAATCTCAATACTTTTTTAACTTGGTTTACAATAGTAGATGAAGATGCAATGCCACCAGCGAAGTCTATAAATACACAGGCGATAAATCTTCTCACTTGGCATGCTTCTAAAGGACTAGAGTGGCCTGTTGTAGTAGTTGTAGGTTTAGATAAACCAAAAGAGGCAAGGCTCCCTGATATCTCAATAGGTTATACAGGAGTGAAATCAACTAACCCTATTGAGAATACATATGTGAAATTTATCCCAGAATTTGAAGACAAAACTACTAATGAAAAGTATTTACAAACCTTAGAGTCAACAGCCAATGAAACAATAAATAATCTACTTTATGTAAGTATGACAAGGGCAAGAGAACAGCTGATTTTAGCTTGGCCATCTTTTTATGAAGATAAAGTAAAAGAGCAGAGTTTTATGTATAGACTCAACAATATCTGTAAAATGAAGATCTTTGCAGATGAAAATAAAATTACAATGGATGATAAAGAGCTAGATGAAGATTTTAGGTGTACTATAATATCAGCGAGTGTTGATGAGGAGCTTGAAATTTCTCTTGAAGATGATTCTATAAACTATGGGAGAGTTGCTATAGAGAGACTGGAAGAAACTTCTCAGATAGCATCTATAATCTCACCATCTGCATTAGAAGATAAGAGTATAACACTAGATGTAAACAAATTAGAGCAGACAGAATATGCTACCAAACTAGAGATAAAATCATCAAACCTTGAAGCAAATGTTTTAGGTACACTTCTGCATAGATGCTATGAAGTTCTACTTGAGGGCGAAGAGTTTTCTGCTAGATTGTATGAGTCTATCAAAGAGGATATAGATGAGAAAATATATAGTGATTTAGAACAACAAGTCAAGCTTTTTAAAAACTACCTGATAGAGGAAAAAGAGATACTTACTATAAGAAGTGAAGTGCCAATCCTCTATAAAGATGATAATGGCAGTACCATAAGTGGCTCTATTGATTTACTTGTAGAATCAAAAGATGGTTACTACATTATAGATCACAAAAGTGATAAGTTAGAGGATTTTACTAAGCAGTTTAAGCACCATTATACTCAGCTTGATGCCTATGCAAAATCTATTCAACTTGATAAACCTCTTTTGGGTGTGGCTATAAACTGGATACGTTATGGTGCAGTTAGTTTTTATAAAGAGAGAAGGTAATTGTGAAATTTAAAAATATATTTACAGAGTATGATGAGAAGATTGAGAAGACATTAGAGATTGATCCTATGGGATTAAGTGTGATTTGGACACACTTTGGACAAGAGATATTTCACAATAAAATCTCTTCTGTTGCCTTAGATGCAAGAAGCTTTACTATCAATCTACTTAACCATTTTGTTATCAGAACTCTTATGCAAGATAGCTCAACAAATTTGCAAAGACTATTTGAAAAAGATTGTAAGCTTACTGTTGAGAAGTTACTCATTGTATTAGAGAATATGCTTATATGGAGTTGGCATAAAGATGTTCAAAATGGTAAAGATTGGGATGATGCAAAAAATGGTCTTCTCGGAACTTCAAAAGCTATAAGTAAATGGGAACAAAATAATATTAATCTTAATATAGATGATAAAATAGAGAAGCTAGAGCTTTGTCGGATAAGAAGACAGCCTCAAAGCCATCCCCTCTCCTAAGTCGCCACGTTCAAATTTAGTTAACAATGATACCAATAGTAACACATTTTTTCTTTTTTAGTTTATCATAGAATCTTCTTGAGTGTTAAAACTTTCATCATATTTACGATTATTTTTATAAAGAGAATGAGCAGTAATAATCATCTTTCGCATAACAGCTATTTGTGCTGAAGTACTATGTTTACCTTTAGCTTTTAAATGTTCATAAAAAATTTTGAAGTTCTCATCATACCTAACTGCACTCAGTACTGACATAAATAATACACTACGATAAAAAGAAGAACCAGTTTTTGAGATTTTAGAAATAGTTTGTATTGAACTACCTGATTGCTTATAAATTGGATTAAGACCAGCTAATGAAGTAATCTGTCTTTGATTGGCATCTGGATACTTTAAAAATAAATTTAAAAGTGAAATTCCTGCAATTTGACCAACACCTTTTATAGTAATTATATTATTGTAAGCCTCTCTATATTCATCAGTAGAATCAATAAGAGTATACTCGTATGTTCTTTTTTTAGAATTTTTTACCCTATACTTATTCTGAGTTTTCGTTAGAAGTAATGTATCGGAATTTATACAAAGCAGTTTTATCTAGCTTGTGGGG